>NZ_LIQY01000256.1 GCF_001418495.1 Streptomyces pathocidini
GGGCGCTTCCCTTCGGTGTTCGCTACTTTAGCGGATTTCCCCGGCGACTCATAATCGAGCCTTTCGGTTCGAATTTCGACACAGCGAAACTCTCCCCGATGAGGGGTTCCTCGTAGCGATAGGTTTGCCGCTTGTGGGTTCGTGGGTTGACCGGCCTTGCGGCTGTTCCCGCGTTCTCCCCGTCTCAAGCGGCTCGGGCAACGTTAGGCGGTCCCGGGAGGCGGAGTCAAATCGAGGGCTGGCGACGACGAGGGGTGTGGGCGCGGTACGGGCTGACGGTCGGATCGCCCTCGATCCAGAAGCGCCAGGGGTGGACCGCGCCATCGCCGCTGACCCCCGTACGCGGGCCCGTGCGGATCCGATCGGCACGCGCGGGCTCACCCGCGAGCAGTTCGAAGGGGGCGCCGGGACCTGCGCAGATGTCGGATCCGTCGAGTGTGCGGTCGATGTCGAGGGCCGTCGCCAACCGCGCCGGGCCCTTGGCGAGTTCGCTCTCCTTGCGGGCCGTGGGCCGGCGCTTCTGCGCCAGTTCGCTGCCCGTCGTGATCTCACCCGCCCGGAGCAGCACTGCGCCGGCACTGTCGACGGGCCCGCACACGAGGTTCACGGAGAACCACATGCCGTAGATGAAGTAGACGTACGCGTGTCCGGGTGGGCCGAACATCGCGGCGTTTCGCCGGGTGCGGCCGCGGTACGCGTGGGAGCCGGGGTCGGTGGGACCGTTGTACGCCTCTACTTCCGTCAGCCGCAGTTCGATCGGACCGTCGGAGGTCGTGCGGACGAGGGTGCGACCGAGGAGGTCGGGGGCGACTTCGAGCACGGGGCGGTCGAAGAAGTCGCGGGTGATCGGCGTACGGTGCGGCATGCGCTCCGAGCGTAGTGCAGTGGGGCGTTGCGGCCTCTGCCGCGGGCTGCCGCACGCGGATGGAACCGATCGCGGTCGCCGCGTGTATATAAGGCAGAAGCAGGGACGGAGGAGGTCGGGCCGTGGGGCTCGGCTCGGATCGGGGAGGAAGAACGATGGGCTTCAAGAAGCTGCTCGCGAGCCTGGGTGCCGGTGGGGCGTCGGTGGAGACGGTGCTCACCGAGGCGAATGTCGTGCCGGGTGGGGTGGTGCAGGGCGAGGTGCGGATCCAGGGCGGCTCCGTGGCTCAGCAGATCGAGGGACTGTCCGTCGGCTTGCAGGCGCGGGTTGAGGTGGAGAGCGGGGACAGCGAGNNCACAAGCAGCGCCTGGGCGGAGCGTTCGAGGTGCAGCCGGGTGCGGTGCACGCGGTGCCGTTCGGGCTCGAGATCCCCTGGGAGACTCCGGTCACGACGTTCCTCGGCCATCACCTCACGGGGATGAACGTGGGAGTGACGACGGAGTTGGAGATCGCGCGGGCGGTGGACTCGGGCGATCTGGATCCGATCAACGTGCACCCGCTTCCGGCGCAGCAGGCGATCCTGGACGCCTTCGGCTCGCTGGGCTTCCGCTTCAAGAACGCGGACCTGGAGCGCGGGGCCATCCGCGGGACGCGGCAGCGGCTGCCCTTCTACCAGGAGA
>NZ_LIQY01000257.1 GCF_001418495.1 Streptomyces pathocidini
GGGTGTTGGCGAAGTACCGGCCGACCGGGCGGAGGGTGGCGGGTCTGGGGCGTCAGCCGGTGCCGGTGCCGGCGGCGGTGATGGTGGTGGCGGCAGCGATGGCGGTGCCGGCGGCGGTGCCGGTGACGGCGGTGTCGGTGAAGGTCCGGCCGGCCCGGCAGACGGCTGGCGCGCCATCGTCGCGGACCTGAAGGCCATCGGCGACCGGGCCCGCGCCGAGCACCCAGGGGTGCCCCTGATCCTGCTCGGCCACAGCCTGGGCTCGATGCTGGCTCGCGACTGCGCTCAGGAGTACGGGTCGGAGCTCGCGGGCCTCATCCTCTCCGGCACGTTCCGCTCACTCCCGGGCGCGGAGACGGAGAGCGCGATCGCGGAGCTGGAGGAGGAGACCGCGGCCCGCGGCCGCACCGCGCTCTCGTCCTTCATCCCGAACCTCTTCGCCTCCTTCAACGACCCGTACGTCCACAGGACCGGCTTCGAGTGGCTGTCGCGCGACGAGGCGGAGGTTGATGTGTACGCGGCGGACGAACGCTGCGGCTTCCCCTTCAGCGCGGGCCTGGCGCTGGACTGGGTCCGCGCGATCCGCAAGATCAACGACCCCAGCAACCTGGCCCGCGTACCCAAGGACCTCCCGATCCATGTGGCTGTGGGCACCGAGGATCCCTGCAACCAGCGGATGACCTTGGTCTACGAGCTCCTGGAGGACTTCCGCTACGCGGGCGCGGAGGCCCTGACCTGGCGGGCGTACGAGGGGGCTCGCCACGAGATCCTCAACGAGACGAACCGCGAGGAGGTCCAGCGCGACCTGCTGGAATGGCTGGAGAAGCGGGTGTGAGGCGGGCCCGGCGGCGCGGGGCGCATCGCCGAGCGGACCAGGCGCCCGGCCGTGCCCGGACCGGACATCCGGCCCGCCCGGAGGCCGGGCGGACCAGGCGCCCGGCCTGGCTCTGACCGGACATCCGGCCCCGCCCGGACCGGATGTCTGGCCGAGGGAGTCCGCCGCACCCTCCGGTCGCCTCGCCGCACACTCCCGCTCACCCTCCGTGACCTCGGGTGAAGATCGCTACGGGAGATCGGATTGGCCAACCACCCCACCAGGTGCGGTATTGTTCTCGTGCGCGGTCGGCCGGGGGAAAATCCGGGCCGTACGGGCACCGGGACGTGGCGCAGCTTGGTAGCGCACTTGACTGGGGGTCAAGGGGTCGCAGGTTCAAATCCTGTCGTCCCGACGGTGCCGAAAGGCCCGTTGAGCAGGGAGAGTTCCCAGCTCAGCGGGCCTTTCGCTATTTTGGCAGCGGCTGCCAATCTCACGGGCCGTCAGGGTCTGGGGACTGAACCGTTCCGGGTTCGGTGGGACTCGATCGTTTGAGAGGTTCGAGTTATGGCATGTCCTTCCCAGTACCTGCTTGAGCTGTGCCGTCGTGCGGTGCGGATGGTCGCCGAGGTGCGGCCGGAGTACGACACCGAGTGGGCCGCGATGAAAGCGGTCGCCCAGAAGCTGGGCATCGGCACGACCGAGACGCTGCGCAAGTGGGTGCGGCAGGACCAGATCGACGCCGGGACCCGTCCGGGCACGACGAGCCAGGAGTCGGCCGAGCTGAAGCGGCTGAAGAAGGAGAACGCCGAGCTGAAGCGGGCCAACGACATCCTCAAGGCCGCGGCGTCTTTCTTCGCGGCCGAGCTCGACCGGCCACACACACGCTCGTAGCGTTCATCGACGAGCACAAGGACCGCTTCGGCGGCGTCGAGCCGATCTGTCGGGTCCTCACCGACCACGACTGCAAGATCGCCCCGTCCACCTACTACGCCCACCACAAAGCCAGGCCGCACCCGCAGCCCGCACGGTCCGCGACGCCAAGCTGAAGACCCTCATCACGCAGGCGTACGAGGCCAACTACCGTGTCTACGGCGCCCGGAAGATCTGGCGGCACCTGAACCGCCAGGATGTCGCGGTGGCCCGCTGCACCGTCGAGCGCCTCATGCGTGAACTCGGCATCACCGGAGCGGTCCGCGGCAAAAAGGTGATCACCACCATCTCCGACGCGAGTGCGGAACGGGCCCCGGACCTCGTGGACCGCGACTTCGTCGCCCCCGCCCCGAACCGCTGCTGGGTCGCCGACTTCACCCACGTCACCACGTTCGCCGGCGTCGTCTACGTCGCCTTCGTCGTGGACACCTTCTCCCGCCGCATCGTCGGCTGGTCAGCAGCCACATCGAAGGAGACACAGCTCGTCCTGGACGCCCTCGAGATGGCCCTTGTGGCAGCGCGACCGAGATAAACACCCCTACCAGAAAGGCGAGTTGATACATCACTCCGATGCGGGGTCGCAGTACACATCGTTCGCGCTCGCCGAGCACCTCGACCGGGCACATCCCGCCCGTCGAATTCAAGACCAACTCCTACCGAGCAACCACGAAACCCCAGGTCACAGCCACAACCTAGAGTCTCGATCAAACCCGCAACGGTTCACTTAGCGCCGCCCCGCGAAAGGGCGCAGTTGTCCGGGTTGCTGCACCTGCCGGCCCCGGGGCCTACGGCACGTACTTCTCCCAGGCGCTCCAGCCGCCGGATTCGAGCTGGGAGTAGATCCGGGTGCTCCCAGCGGTGACCGCGTAGATCCGGTGCTTGCCGGTCGGGCGGATCTCGTACGTGTCCATGGTGTACGCGGCTCCGTTGCTGACCCGGACAGGACCGTTACTGCCGCCCGAAATCCGGTACACGTAGGAGTTCGGCGGGCTGACGAAGAACACTTCGTCCCTTATGCCGTCGCGGTCCCAGTCGGCATTCACCCACTTTCTTCCGCACACCACGGGAACGCTGCGCCCGAATGCCTCGATCCGGCACTGCTGGTCCGAGGACGGGCTCTGCGGAGCGGCTTGTGCGGGTGCCGCCGACATGGCGATCGCCCCCATGACGCCTGCGGCCAGCATGGCCAATGTGCGAGAGTTCACTGTTCATTCCCCCTGTGATGACCGACGTACGGGGTCGGCTAGCCGCGCAGGCGCGGATTCGGCACCCATTTCGTGTGGTGCTTCTCCTTGGTTCGGGACCCGAAGAACTCGACACGCGCATAGGCCAGCCGCTCGTCCTGCGCGAAGTATGTGAGGAAGACGTCACGCCATTCCTTGCACGCCTTGTCCCCGATCGGAACCTGGAAGATCGACGGGGCGGTTCTGGGGCTCGCGGCACCGCCCATGGTGACGTACCCCTGGAGCTGGGCCGTCGCCTGGTCCTTGTCGCCCGGCGTCGCGTCGCACAGCTGCAGAGTGATGTCTTCGAGGCGGTTGGCGTCCGCCCACGCGCCGCTCCAGTCCACCCTGATGTCGCCGGCCGTTCCAGAGGGAAACTGTGTAGCGGCGAGGGCTGACCCGGTCAGCGCCGTCGTTGATACGGAGATGGTCGCAGCGATTACCGCTATCCCCTTGGCCGCGGTCCTGTTGATTCTCATATTGCAGTTCATCCCCCGAAGTTGGCCATGTGGCCCTGACGATCGGCCAGCGAGCACGCTAGCAGCGGTTCGCATACAGGGGTAGAAGAAGACATAAACCGAAGCGTTGCCTTCCGCATGCCTGCTGGTGGAGGGCCTACCCCCTGCATCCCCCGCAGCACCCATTCCACGCGAGGTCCGAGCGGTGATACGCCTTCCTCTCGAGATCATGCGTACAGAGGCTGATCAGAGAGGTAGGTGGAGGCGGGGGGAAGAGAAGCCTTCGGCTACTAGCGCGCCGTACGCGGTGGTGACGAGCTGGTGGGGGGAGCGTTCGCGAGGTGCTCGCGCACATCTCCCCGGCCCGTAGCTCGGCCGTCAACTACTACGGCTCCATCACCGTCGACTACGAACACGGACTTGCTGAACTCGACGAACGCGGACACCGGCCGCTGCGCACCATGGCCACCGACGATCCCGCCGCCGGGAGACATTCAGGTGTCACGCACGGCACGGTCACTGCGAATGCTTCCGAACTGACGTCAGCGCCCGTGGCCGTCCAAGACGCTGACAGCCGGGTTGAGTGTGTTCCATTCCAAGATCTTGGTGCCGTCCATTCGTTCCACGGTGTAGCGGTCGCCCCGGAACCAGAGACACTCGGCGATCCTGACGCCGTCGGCCTGGTATTCCCTTTCGACCTTCTCCGTCTTACTGTGCTCGTGCACCTCGCCGGTGTAGGTGGTGACCTTCAACTCGCGGCTGTAGGTAGTGCTCAGGGAAGCGGAGAAGCCCTTGTAGGCGAACGACGCCTCGGCGGTCACCGAGATGCTGGTCGTCTCTTCCACCGTCTTGGCGGTGCTCGTCGTGAGGCCGACCGTGACCTCCTTGGTCTTCGTGACCTTGCTGGTGCCGGCGTGATCGTAGAAGTACACCTTCTCCCAGTAGCCGTACCGCTTGACGATGTAGTACGGGCTGTTGTCGACCTGCCACTGGGGCGAGGAGTCCCCGATCGTGAAGAAGGGCACGGCCAGCTGGCCGATCAGGACATCCGGTGTGGTGTCCCGCGGGGGCTCCGTGAAGCTCGTGAGCCGGATGACGTCACCGATGTCGTTGGGGTCCCTGTCAATCGGCCTGAGGCCAGTGATCTGTGGATACTCGTCTTCCACCTCCAGCGCCCAGTACTGCCGTTCCCGCGTCTCCGGCCCGCCGGGGGTGTACTGCTGGAGGTTGGTCGACGGCGAGATGCCCCAGCTTTGGGGGGTCAGTTCCAGGCCGCTCTTCTTGTTGACGACGGTGTAGTAGCCGCTTGTCGCGGGCCTGAGCATCCACTTCTGGGAGGAGGCGACCTCGGGGGACTGGATGTCGTACTGCTGTACTCCCATGGACGGAGCCGTGCTGTTCTGGTGGACGTTGATGCACAGACCGGTCCGCTTGCTGACGAGCATGACGTCGTCGTTGTCCAGTGGCATCACGTGCCAGACCTGCTTGGCGCGGTTTCCATCGCCCACGCCCGTCAGCGTGTAGATCTGAAGCTGGGCCTCACCCGAACTCCAACTCTTGGGGGTCACGACCAGACCGTTGCTCGCTTTGTTGCGGATCCGATACGTCCTACCCGGCGTAAACGCCACGACGTTCTCCTCCTGCTGCGGCCCGCACGGTCTGACTGCGGGCGACCGAGTAGTCGCAGACTGTGCCTGTGACGCCGAACGTGACTGCTCCAGACCGATCTGATGGAGAGTCGCGCCAGCAATGACACGCTACAGTCAATTACCTTCAGTGGTCAGGTCGTTACACATAATGATGGTGCCGCTTCGTGTGATGGGTGGTCATCACGCTGCCGCCTTCGCGGAGGTGAAGCTGGCGGCGGCCCGGCCGGTGTTTCACAGGTGTTCGCCTGTGAAACCATCGGCGGCGCGGGCGTCGCCGACGACTCCATGCTGTCCATGGACCTCCACCTGCGCGAGCAGGAGATGAGCTTGCGCGACATCGCCAGCGACTCGTCATCATCACCGGCATGAAGGCTGTTCTCGACGGCTCCTCGATCACGTCGTCGCTGAACCGACCGCGCAGCACCGGCTGTTCCCGTCGATGACCCGGGCGGTACACCGCCGGGCGGGCTGGGCCGCGTCGGTGAGCATGTCGTCCTTGGATTTCGCCTTCTACGAATGCGGCAATCGCGAGAACCAGCGTGGCTGGCAAACTGGTTCAGGCATGCTCACCTGGTGGAAGGACGCGACACTCGGTCAGTACAGCGACGCCTTGCATCAGCTTCGCCAGCACTGCCGATCTGGAAGCGACGGGAACTCCCTCTGTCATGGGGCTCCGGCCACAACGGCACGGCCCGCTGGGTCTCGGGGCGAGACTGCTCGCAGCAGATGGTCGAGGCTGCGCCGATCGCGATCTGCGCAGCCTCGACGGTCTCCTATCGGGCTCCACGGCACGTGCCCGTCTGGATCATGTCGGCCAGGGGTCCTGCGGTGTGCTGGACAAGGCTTCGGTGATCATTCGGGTGGCGAAGTCGCGGTCGTCGGTGAGGCGGTTGATGTGCTCCGCGAGCAGCAAGGCCGTGGCTTCCAGGGGATTCATCTCCTCCTCGGTCCAGTCGCCGTACTGTTTGCGCCACAGGTTGGGGCTCAGGTCGGTGCCGGCCGCGACGACCAGGCCGGTCATGGTGGGGATGGCCTCGGGGCGGATGCTCCTGGACATCATGCGCATCGAGGCCACAAGGCTGGGGACGACGTACTCGATGACGTCCCGGTCGTGGTCCTCGTAGGCCATCCGCAGCCACTGCATGAACATGTAGATGAGCGTGCACGCGCCGTCCAGCAGGTCCCTGGCTTCATCGGGGCCGAGTGACGCGGTGAACTGGTCGCTCAACTGCTGCTGTTCGGGGTCGGTCCCGGCCTCGCCGTCGTAGATGGCTTTGAGCCGGGAGTCGATCAGCATGAGCGCCGCTCCGACATCGCCGGCGGGAGCGTACTGGGGGTCGCAGGGCGAGGACACGGGACTGCTCCTCGGGGTGATCGTGGGTCACGGGCGTGTCCGACCGTAGTCCGCCGATGAGTCCGCGGTCCGGCGAATCGGAATTCCTCGGGGGCGGCCGGTCGTGTCGCCCCCTTCCAGGACGGCCTGTTCCCCGCCTCGCTCACCGCACTGACCGGGGACGACTGGAACCGGGCGATGGCGGCGTGGCGCGAGGCGCGCCCGGACGTACCGGCGCCATGGCAGAGCCAATGGCCTGACCGCGAGGCCGACGGCCGCGCTGGGGACGCCGACAGCCCGCGCTTGGGGGCTCCGACGGGCGCGTGCTCCGGCGACCCGATCGGCCCTGCTCGCCGCGCTCCCGGCCGTGGGTTCCGGTGGACCACCCACTCCTCGCAGCTGTACGAGTCGAGGCTGCTGCGCGTCGGTTCGCCCCTCTTCCACTACGGCATCCTCTTCGTCCTCGTCGGCCACCTCATGGGCCTGTTCGTGCCCGAATCGTGGACCGATGCCGTGGGGTTCGACGAGCACCTGTACCACCTGTTCTCGCTCTTCGGCGGCACCTTCGCCGGGGTTCTGACGATCCTCGGCATCGCCCTGCTCATCTACCGCCGACGGACGACCGGCTGATGTTCCCGCTCTTCGCGGCGCTGACCATCATTCCGGTGCTGCTGCTCATCCCCGCCAAAAGCAGCTTCGGGGCGCTGCTGGCCGTGGGGTTCTTCCTGGGCATCGGCGGCTGGCTCGCCGACCGCGTCCACCCCGCGGTCGTCACCGCGTGGGCGCTCGGCGTCGTCGCGCTCTTCGCGATCGTCCAGGCCTTCGACCCGCCCCTGTACTGGGTCGCCACGGTCGCCCTGCTCATCATGGCGGCGGGCCTGGGCGCGGCGAGCGGCTCCATCTTCGCCCTGGTCGCGCTCGTCACCCCGCAGCCGCAGATCGGCAGTGTCACCGGCATCGTCGGCGCGATGGGCGGGCTCGGCGGGTTCCTGCCCCCGATCGTGATGGGCGCGGTCTACGGCGCCAAGGGGACGTACTCGATCGGTCTGATGCTGCTGTCGGACCTGGCACTCGCCGGATGCGTCTACGCCTACGGGCGGATGCGGTCCGCGGGCAGGCCCACCGCCCGCTGAACCCGACCGAGGCCGACCCGGGGCCCGCGTGGGGTGCCCGCTCGGGGCGTCGCGGTCCCGGACTTCGTCCCCTGTCCTCGGCTTCGGCTACGCGGAGGACGCCGTCGTGGTCGCCGCACTCGCTACGACGGCGGCTCTCCCCCGCCCTGCGAGGCGCGCAGGGCGGCCAGCAGTTCGGCCTGCCCGGCGAGCACTCCGGACAGGATGGTCCGTGCGATCCGCAGCAGTTCCGCGATCTGGGGGCTGGTCAGCGAGTAGTACACGGTCGAGCCCTCCTTGCGGGTCCTGACCAGATTCGCCCGCCGCAGCACGGCCAACTGCTGGGAGAGATGCGCGGGTTCGATGCCCACCTCGGGCAGCAACTCCGCGACCGCGTGCTCGCGCTCGCTCAGCAGCTCCAGGACCCGGATGCGGGCCGGGTGGCCCAGCGTCTTGAAGAACTCGGCCTTCAGCTGGTACAGCGGCGTGCTCATCGTGCCGTCCTCAGGCCTTCTTGACCACGCTGGACTTGAGCTGCATGGCGCCGAAGCCGTCGACCTTGCAGTCGATGTCGTGGCCGTCCACGCCGTCGACGAGGCGGATGTTGCGCACCTTGGTGCCGGCCTTGATCCCGGTCGGGCTGCCCTTGACCTTCAGGGTCTTGATCACGGTCACGGTGTCGCCGTCGGCGAGCACGTTGCCGACCGCGTCCCGGATCACCTTGTCCCCGGAGGCGCCGTCCGCGGACTCCTGGGACGGCGACCATTCGTGCCCGCACTCGGGGCAGACGAGGAGCGCACCCATCTCGTAGGTGTACGCGCCGGAGCATTCGGGGCAGGCGGGAAGGTTGTCACTCATGGCACATGGATCTTTCAGTCGGTGAGCCGATATGGAGGTCAGGCGGGTGTCCGGCGGGCCGGCCGTCGGTGTACGTCACGCCTCCGCGGGGATCAGGCGGAAGCCGCTGACCGTCACGGGATCGCGTTCTGCTTCTGCCGGGCGGCACCCGTCAGCAGGGCTGCCGCCTGCTCCAGGCACAGCATCTAGCCAATTGCGAAATTGTGCAATTCCGGCATGAGTGCGACCTATGGACTGCGAGGCACACGCCGTGGGCCGCCGGTTCCGCCGCTGAGACCAACCGGAACTCCGCAGGTGAGCCAGGGGGCGAGGTGTTTAGCGGGTTTCAAGGTCTTGCCACACGCGGTGCATGGCCCTACGGTCCCCGTCATATATGACGTATGACGCTACGGGGGGTGTCAGTTGAGCCTGCCTGCGGTGAGCCCGGGGGACCTGCCCTCGCGTACCGCGCATGTCCTCGGGATCATCAAGTCGGCCATCCTCAATGGGGAGTTCCAGCCCGGCACGCGCCTCGTGGAGAACGATCTGGGCGAGCGGTTCGGTGTGTCGAAGACGCCCGTGCGCGAGGCGTTGAAGGCTCTGGAGGGCTCGGGGCTCGTCGTCATCCGCCCCTACACCGGGACGACCGTGCGCGAGCTCGGCCAGGACGAGGCGATCGCGATCCACGACATGCGCCTGCTCATCGAGCCGGAGGCGGTGCGGCGCAGCGTGGCCTCGGGCCTGGACTGCTCCGCGGCGGCACGGGCTCTCGAGCGCTCGGCCCGTGCCGACGACGGCGCGTCGCGCAGCGCCGCCAACCGGGACTTCCATCGCAGCCTCTACGCGGGGTGCGGCAACCCGCTGATCGTCCGCACCCTGGACGGGCTCCGGGACCAGACGGCGCTGGTGTCGGTCTCCTCCTGGGGTCGCGCGCCGACCTGGGAGGAGGAGGCCCGCGAACACGCCGCGATCCTCGACCGGGCGGGTGCCGGGAAGGCCGAGGAGGCCGCCGAACTCGTCCGCCGCCACATCGAAGGATTCGTCGCCCGGCACCTGACCGAACCGGTCACCGAACCGGTCACGCCCGCGGAAATCGGAGGGACCACGTCATGAGCTCCCTGGCAGACCTCGTCGAGCGGCTGAGCACCGTCATCGGCATTCCCGTCGTGCCTTATGCCGAGAGCGGTGGGATCGACCACGACCGCACCACGGCGCTCGCCCATCGCCTGGTGGCGCACGGGATTTCGGTGCTGACGCCGAACGGCAACACGGGCGAGTTCTACGCCCTCGCACCGGACGAACGGCGTGCGGTGCTGACCAGTGTCGTGTCGGCGCGTGCCGCGACGACGACGATCGTCGCCGGTGTCGGATTCGACGTGTGGACGGCGATCGACGACGCGCGCTTCGCCCGGGACGCCGGAGCCGACGCGATCATGATCCACCAGCCCGCCATGCCCTACCTGGCGGCGGAGGGCTGGGTCGAGTACAACGCGGCGATCGCCCGCGCGGTCCCCGAACTTGGCGTTCTGCCCTACCTGAGCAATCCGGCCGTCTCCGGCACGCACATCGCGCGGCTGGCCGAGCGGGCGCCCAACGTCGTCGGGCTCAAGTACTCGGTGCCCGACCCGGTCGCGTTCGCCACGGCCAGGTCCCTGGCCGGGGAAGGACTGCTGTGGATCGCGGGTCTTGCCGAGTCCTACGCGCCCGCGTACTGGCAGGCCGGTGCGCGGGCGTTCACCTCCGGGCTGGCCAACGTGGCGCCGGCGGTGTCACTGCGGATGCTTCAGGCTCTACGGGCGGGCGACTACGGGGAGGCGGCTGACATCTGGCGGCTCGTCCGGCCCTTCGAGGAGCTGAGGGCCCGCGACCGCTCGGCCCACAACGTCTCCGTCGTGAAGGAGGCGATGCACCAACTCGGGCTATGCCGACGCGAGGTGCGGCCGCCCTCTCATACCCTGCCTCCCGAACTCGCGGCGGAGGTCGCCGAGTCCACGCGGCCCTGGCGGGAGTTCGTACCCTCCCTCGAGCACGTCGAGCACGTCGAGCACGTCGAGCACGTCGAGCACGTCGAGCACGTCGAGCACGTCGAGAACCTCGAGAAGGAGCGGTCGGCATGAAGATCCAGTCCCTGCACACCTACTTGCAGCGGGTCGGCGACCGGCCCCGCGTCCTCGTGAAGATCACCGCCGAGGACGGCACGGCCGGCTGGGCGGAGTGCTACAACCACGGCCCCGACCTCGCCTTCCCTCCGCTGCTCGAGCACCTCTTCGAGCAGATCAAGGGCATGGACGCGCTTTCCCCCACCGCCGTCAACCAGCGCCTCCAGCAGTCGGGACGCTTCCCCCAGGGCGCCCTCGGGCTGGCCGCCATCGCCGCGATCGACCACGCGCTGTGGGACATCGCGGGCAAGGCGCTCGGCGTGCCCGTCTACCAGCTGATCGGCGGCGCCGTCCGGGAGCGCGTCCGGGTCTACGCGGGGCTCTACAACGCCCCGGACATCGCCGAACTCCGGGACACCACCGCGGAATTGCACGAGCGGTTCGGATTCACCGCGTTCAAGCTCAGCCCCTACCGGCGCGACCTGCACCGGACGCGCTACGGTCGCGTCGTCCGGGAGCTCGCCGACTGGTTCGGCGACATCCGCCAACACCACCCAGACGACTGGGAGTTCGCCTTCGACGCCCACGCGTGCGTCTGGGAACCGTGGCAGGCCGTCGAGCTCGGCGAGGCGCTCGCGCCGAACGGGCCGCTCTTCCTCGAGGAGCCGATCCGCCCCGAGCACATCCCGGCCTGGGGCCGCGTCCGCTCGGAGCTGAAGGTGCCGCTGGCCACCGGCGAATCCCTCTACAACCCGCAGGAGTTCCTCGCCCTTCTGACCGCGGGCGGGGCCGACATCGTGCAGCCCGACATCTGCGTCGTCGGCGGCCTGACCCAGATGCTCAAGATCGCCACGATCGCCGAGGCCCATTACGCGCCGGTGACCCCGCACAACCCGATGGGCCCGCTGGCCACCGCGGCCAACGTCCACTTCGCGGCGGCCACCACGAACTTCGGCATCCTCGAGTACGGGGCGGGCTACAAGGTAGGCGACGCCCCCTGGTGCCCCGATCCGTACCTCCCCGTGAACGGCTACCTCGACCTCCGCCCGGACCGCCCGGGTTGGGGCATCGAAATCGACGAAGCCGCCCTGACGACGGACGACTGGGTGTCGTGGACGCGGCGCGTACCGGTGCGGCCGGACGGCTCGACGGCCTGGATGTGAGCTGAGCCGGGTTGACTCGGGAAAAGGGGCAGGGGGGCAAGGGGCAAGGGAGCGCGGTGCGTTCTTTCTTGCGGTGCCGTGGCGGGCAGGCCCTGATCCGATCGGCATGGTCAGCGTCCCTGTCACAGGCCGCGTACGGTATACCGAACGCATGCGGGAGTGGAACGGGAGTGGAAGGGGACGAGGTGGGGACCTCCGAAGGTTCGGTTCGGGGCATGTTGGCCGCCAATCTCAGGCGGGCTCGGACCGAGCGAGGGCTGTCGATCTCCGAGCTGTCCCGCCGATCGAAGATCGGCAAGGCGACCCTGTGGCAGCTGGAATCAGGGGAGGGGAATCCCACCATCGAGACCGTGTTCAGCCTCTCCCGCGTCCTGGAGGTCGCCATCTCCGACCTCCTGGACGCCCGCCCCGCCGATGAGCTGACCGTGGTGCGCGCCGCCGACGCGCCGGTGCTCAGCGGCGAGGGGGTCGATCTGCGCCCACTGCGGCGGATCGAGTCCGCGGATGCGGTCTTCGAACTCTTCGACCAGCGAGTACGCGCCGGGCGGAGGCAGGACTCGCTCGGACACGTGGGAACCGAGCACACCGTCGTGCAGGCCGGCCGGCTCGGCGTGCGGGTGGCCGGTCACGAGGTGGAGCTGGAGCCGGGCGACTACGTGGGCTTCGACGCGGCCCGCCCCCACAGCTACACGGCGCTCGACGGCGACGTGCGCTCGGTCCTGCTGCTCCAGTACGGGGCGGACCAGCGGCTCCACCTGTCGGACGCGACACCCGGCGGCGGCTCCTGCGCAGCGGAGGGCCGACCTGCTCGCGGCGCAACGGCCGGAGAGCCGGCCTCTGAGCAGCCGAAGAGCCGCCCCTCCCGCGGCGCAACAGCCGAGGTGCCGGCCCCAGCGCAGCCGAAGAGCCGCCCTCCGCACGCCCGTTGACACACCCGGCGAAGCGGCGATCACCGCGTCCAGGCCGAGGCTGGCCCCGCGCGACCGTTGACACGCTCCCGGCCGCGTCCTAACTTTCTGGCGTTCGGTTTAACGAACAGGGGGGGCGATGTACGGAACACGGGTGGCGGTGCTGGGCGCCGGGATCGTCGGCGCCGCATGCGCCCGCGAACTGGCCCTGGCCGGACTCGAGGTCACCGTCGTCGACCGTGGAGCCGCCGCGTCGGCGACCACCGCCCACGGCGAGGGCAACGTGCTCGTCTCCGACAAGGGGCCGGGTCCCGAGCTGGAACTGGCCCAGTTCTCCCGGCGGTTGTGGCCACAGGTGCTCGACACGATCGCCGAGCGATCCGGCCGAGCCGCGGACGCGGTGGAGTGGGAGCCCAAGGGCGGCATCGTCGTCGCGACCACCGACGCCGGCGCCCGCGAACTCGTCCGTTTCGCCGCGGCACAGCGCGCGGCGGGAGTACGCGCGGAGGTCCTCGACGCCGACGGGCTCGCCGAGGCCGAGCCGTACGTCACCCCCGCGCACACCGCAGCCCTGCACTACCCGCAGGACGCCCAGGTACAGCCGGCGGCCGCGGCGGCCGCGCTCCTCGGCGACGCCCTCGCGGCGGGCGCGACCCTGGGGACCGGCCGCGAGGTGCTCGGCGCGGTCACCCGGGGCGGCCGGCTCACCGGGATCCGCACCTCGGCCGGCCTGTTGGAGGCCGATCTGTTCGTCAACGCCGCGGGCCCCTGGGCGGGCGAGCTCGCCGCTCGCCTCGGCGCACCCGTGGACGTCCGGCCCCGGCGCGGCGACATTCTGGTGACCACACCGCTGCCGCCGATGGTGTTCCACAAGGTCTACGACGCGGACTACGTGGGCGCGGTCGGCAGCAGCGCCGAGGAGCTGCAGACCTCGGCGGTGGTGGAGTCCACCCGCGGCGGCAGCGTGCTCATCGGATCCTCGCGCCGCCGGGTCGGCTTCGACGACCGGCTGCGCCCCGAGGTGCTCTCGGTCGTCGCCGCCAAGGCGCTGCGGCTGTTCCCGACGTTGGCCGGGGTCCCGGTGATGCGGGCGTACGGCGGATTCCGCCCGTACGTCCCCGACCATCTGCCGGTCATCGGCGCCGACCCCCGGCTGGCGGGCCTCTGGCACGCGAGCGGCCACGAGGGTGCCGGCATCGGTCTGTCGGTGGGCACCGCACGGCTGTTGCGCTGCCTGATCCTCGGCGAGCCGACGGACATGGACGCGACGCCGTTCCGAGTGGACCGCCCGGCCGTACTGGGCGAGCACGCGCACCCGGCGAACGGCGCGCGCCCGGCGAGTAGCGCCCACTCGGCGAGTAGCGGACGCCCCGCGAGTAGCGCGTCCCCGGCTGGTAGCGCGCACCCGGCGAGCAGCGCACATCCGGCCAGTGAGGAGACGGCATGAGCCCCAGACGTGTCCGTGCCGAGTACGACCTGGCCGGGCGGCAGGACCGGCCGCTGCGGATCACCGTCGACGGCGAGCCGGTGGACGGTGTCGCGGGCCAGACCATCGCGGGCGTCCTGCTCGCCGCCGGCCGACTGGCCTGGCGCCGGGGGCGTTCGGGCGCACCGCGCGGAGTGTTCTGCGGCATCGGCGTGTGCTTCGACTGCCTGGTGACCGTGGGCGACGAACGTGACGTACGGGCCTGCCGCCGCCGGGC
This sequence comes from Streptomyces pathocidini, assembly GCF_001418495.1. GTDB lineage: Bacteria > Actinomycetota > Actinomycetes > Streptomycetales > Streptomycetaceae > Streptomyces > Streptomyces pathocidini. The sequence goes on from NZ_LIQY01000257.1 coordinate 14,233, forward strand.
CCGTGACGGCGATGCGGTGACCACCCAGACACGGGAACAGCCAACCGCCCGGAGCAGCCGGGCGGAGACCGCCCCGGAGACGGAGGCGGTGGGCGGGTCTGCCGTACCGAAGGTTGGCAGACCCGCGGTGTCAGGGCCCGC
>NZ_LIQY01000258.1 GCF_001418495.1 Streptomyces pathocidini
GGCGAAGGGGCGGGGCAGGCCGAGTGTGACGAAGCCCTCGGCCTGCATCGCCGCGAAACCGATCCGCGGCAGGTCGCGGGTGTTTCCGAACACCAGGAAGCGCGGCTCCCAGCGAGGCCGGAACTTGGCGTTGAACTTGTACAGCGACTCGATCTGGAACCAGCGGGAGAGGAAGACCAACAGCCCGCGCCAGCCGCGCAGTACCGGTCCCGCGCCGAGCCGCTCGCCGCGGGCGAGGGCGGAGCGGAACATCGCGAAGTTGAGCGACACCCGGCGCACGCCGAGTCCGGGTGCGGCCTGGAGTGCGGCCACGATGAGCAGTTCGTTCATGCCGGGGTCGGCCGAGCGGTCACGCCGCATCAGGTCCAGCGACATCCCGTCGGGGCCCCACGGAACGAAGTGGAGGACGGCCTTCAGATCGCCGTACGGGCCGTGGCTTGCGGAGTGCCGGGCGGTTTCCGCGGTGTGCTGGCCAAGGCTGTGTGTCTGGTCCTGGGGGTTCTCGTCCGCCTTGTGGGCGGTGGCGATCACGCAGTCGCCGTCGGCCGGGTCGCCGATGCGGCCGAGCGCCATGGAGAAGCCTCGCTCGGTGTCGGTGCCGCGCCAGTCGGCCGCCGCTCGCCGCACGAGTTCCAGCTCCTCGGGGCACAGGTCGCGGACGCGTCGCACCCGCGTCTCGTAGCCGTTGCGCTCGATGCGCTTCACCATCTGGCGGACGTTCCGCATGGCGCGGCCGGAGAGGGTGAAGTCGGGCACGTCGACCACGGCCTCGTCGCCGAGTTCCAGTGCGTCCAGGCCCGTCTCGCGGGTCCACACCTGCCCGCCGGTCTCGCTGCAACCCATGACCGCGGGGGTCCAGGAGTGCAGCCGGGCCTGCGCCATGAACCGCTCGATGGCGCCGGGCCAGGCCTCCACGTCGCCGATGGGGTCGCCGCTGGCGAGCATGACGCCGGACACCACGCGATAGCAGACGGCCGCCTTGCCGGTGGGTGAGAAGACGACGCCCTTGTCGCGGCGGAGGGCGAAGTGGCCCAGGGAGTCGCGGTCGCCGTGCCGATCCAGCAGCTCGCGGAGCCTGACCTCGTCCTCGTCGGTCAGCTGCGCGACCGGGTGCTCGGGGCGCAGGGCGAGGTAGATGGTGGTGACGGCGGTGAGCAGGCCGAGCGCGCCCAGCGAGTAGCCGACGGTCCAGGAGATCTGGCCGCGGTAGTCGACCGGGCCCTCGAAGCCGACGAGCCCGTAAATCACGTGCTGGAGCCGGTCGGCGAAGCCGGGCCGGCCGACGACCCGGTTCGGGTGGGAGCTGACGATCACCATGCCGAGGGAGGCGCTGACCGCGCCGAGCAGCAGGAAGTTGGCCAGGGCCTTCCAGCGGCCGCGGGGGTCGGGGAGGGCGGCGAACTCGCGGCGGTGGCGCAGCAGCAGTGCGAGCAGGGCGACCGAGAGGAGGGTGCCCACGAGCGAGTGGCGGTAGAGGATCTGCGTCACGGCGCCCGCCGGGAGCAGGAGGACGGCCGCCGTCCAGGCGCGGCGCTTGCGGCGCTTGAGCCCGTGTGCGAGGAGGAGCAGGAGGACGCCCACGCTGAGGGCGAGAGCGGCGGCGAAGGGGCCGAGGGCGCCGGGCAGGACTTCGGCCAGCGAGTGCATCCGGCTGTGGCGGAAGCGGGGGAAGACTCCGGCCGCGATGTCGAGGAGGCCCACGACCGCGCAGGCCGTGCCGACCAGGTTCGGCACTTTTTCGGGGCGGGGCCCGCGCAATAGGCCTGGTCCCGGCAGGCGTGGCATCCGGCGGACCCGCTCGGGTCGCGCTGGAACCTGTTCGGATTTATCCCCATCTACTCTGACAGACATCGCTTCCCGTGGCTCCGTCAAGAAATGTTTGCGGCGGCTGGTCGCACCATCCGGATGATTTGCGCTCTGGAGGACGCCACTTTCGGGGCCCGGGTTGCCTGGTTCGCCCCGATCGGTCAACGGGCCGGTCCGGAGGGCCGGTTCGCCCGGTGTCACCGGACGGCGCACCCACCCGGAGCCCACCTTCGGTGCGGAAACCCGAGTTGTGTTCCGCCGAGTGGGGCCGGCCCGCGCCCCATGGGGGCCGCCGGCTCCTGGCGCTCTTCGGCTCAATCCCTCAGTTCACGCCCTCTCACGAAAGTCCAGGAAGGCCGTCATGGGTCTCACCAGTAAGAAGGTACTGCTGCTCGCCGTCGTCGCGGCGGTGCTGCTGTTCGCGTCGACGGTGTGGCTGTGGCCGCGGCTCGCGCGGGGCGGGGTGCGCCCGGTGCTCGGCCGGATCTGCCTGCTGCTCATGACCCAGGTGTCGATCCTCGCCGCGGGCGGCCTGGTGGCCAACTCCTACTTCGGCTTCTACAGCTCCTGGGCGGACCTGCTGGGCACCGACCAGGAGATGGGGACGGTGGTGGACCACGGCAGGGAGGGCGCCGGGCAGTTGGAGGTGCTCGGCACGCAGGGCGTCGGCGTGCCGAACGGGGGCGACCCGCGAAAGGCGGGCCGGATCGAGAAGGTGGAGATACGCGGCCGCGGCACGGGGATCACCGCGCCCGCGTATGTGTACCTCCCGCCGCAGTACTTCCAGCCGCGCTACGCCGGTACGAGGTTCCCGGCGGCCGTCGTGCTCACCGGCTATCCGGGGACGGCCGAGAACCTGATCACCCGGCTCAAGTACCCGCAGACCGCCACCCGGCGCATACAGGCGGGCGCCATGCGGCCGACCGTGCTGGTCCTGATGAGGCCCACCGTCGCGCCGCCGCGGGACACCGAGTGCGTGGACGTCCCCGGCGGGCCGCAGGCCGAGAGCTTCTTCACCAAGGACCTGCGCGGGGCGGTCGCTTCCCATTACCGGGTGGGCGGTCAGGCGCGCAGCTGGGGTGTGATCGGCAATTCGACCGGGGGCTACTGCGCCGTGAAGATGACGATGCGCAACCCGGGCGCGTTCTCGGTCGCGGTCGGCCTCTCCGGCAGCTACAAGGCCCCGCTGGACCCCACCACGGGCGATCTCTTCGGCGGCAGTGAGCGGTTGAAGCGGGAGAACGACCTGCTCTGGCGGCTCGACCACCTACCGATGCCGCCGGTCTCCGTTCTGGTGGCCAGCAGCAAGGAGGGCGAGGGCAACTACCGGGCGACCCAGGCCTTCATAGCCAAGGCCAAGGCCCCGCTGCGGGTCTCGTCGATCATCCTCGACCGCGGCGGTCACAACTTCGCGACCTGGAACCGGGAGGTGCCCTCGGCGCTGGACTGGCTCTCGCGGCGGCTGGGCATGCCGTAGGGGCGGTGTCGTCGGCGGGCGGGGCCGCCGGTGGAGACCGGCTGGTGGAGACTGCCGATGGAGACCCCGCCGGTGGAGACCTGCCGGGCAAGGGCCTGTTGGCTGTTACGCGTCGGCCACCGTCTCCAGGTTGACGTCCGAGCGGGGGATGGCGTTCGCGTCGGCGTCGATCGAGCGGCGGAGGGCCTCGTGGAGGCGGGCCGGGGTGAGGACGCCGAGGAACCGGTCGCTCTCCAGGACGGCGATCCAGCCCGCGTCGTGCTGGAGCATCGTGCTGAAGGCCTGCTTGAGGGAGGCCCCGACCGGAAGCCAGGCCTCCATGCGGCGGGAGTGGTCCCGTACGGTCCCGGACTCGGCGGCGGAGGCGGACTCGGCGGACAGCCAGCCGTGCAGGTTCTCGGAGTCGTCGAGGACCACGGCCCAGCGGGCATCGTCGGCCGCGAGGCGCTCGGCGGCCCTGGCGACCGGGTCGTCGAGGTGGACGACCGGCGGCTGTTCGAGGTCGCCCGGCTCGATCGGCGTGACCGACAGCCGCTTCAGGCCGCGGTCGGCGCCGACGAAGTCGGCCACGTAGGGGGTGGCGGGCGCGCCAAGCACTGCGGCAGGCGGGTCGAACTGCTCGATGCGGCCCTGCCCGTAGACCGCGATGCGGTCGCCGAGGCGGACCGCCTCCTCCATGTCGTGGGTGACGAAGAGGACGGTCTTGCGGACCTGCGACTGCAGGCGCAGGAACTCGTTCTGCAGGTGCTCGCGCACGACGGGGTCGACGGCGCCGAAGGGCTCGTCCATGAGGAGTACGGGCGGGTCGGCGGCGAGCGCGCGGGCGACGCCGACGCGCTGGCGCTGGCCGCCGGAGAGCTGGTCGGGGTAGCGGTCGCCGTAGACGGACGGGTCGAGGCCGACCAGGTCGAGGAGTTCGGCCGCCCGCTCGCGGCCCTTCTTCCGCTGCCAGCCCAGCAGATGGGGGACGGTGGCGGTGTTGTCGAGGACGGTCCTGTGCGGGAAGAGGCCGACCTGCTGGATGACGTAGCCGATGCGGCGGCGCAGTTTCACCGGGTCGATGGCCGCGATGTCCTCACCGTCCAGGAGGATCCGGCCGGAGGAGGGCTCGATCAGCCGGTTCACCATCTTCATGGTGGTGGTCTTGCCGCATCCCGACGGTCCGACGAGCGTGACCAGTTCGCCCTCCGCGACCTCGAAGGACAGGTCGTCGACGGCGGTTGTGCCGTCGGCGTAGCGCTTGGTGACGTGCTCGAAGCGGATCATGGTGCCCCATTGTCGCCGGTCGAGGACCGGTTGTTGTGAAGAACGTATTGCCGTGGTGTGGCGGCCTGTCCACAGCCATCACGGATTGTCAGTGCCGGAAGGTAGGGTCGCCGGCGATGGGAACAAGTAGGCGAACACCGGGGGGAGGTGGACGGGTGTGAGCGCGGAGAGCTGTCTCGCGGCGAACGACTGGATCTGCGGAACCTATGTCCGTACGCGAAGCCAGGAGCTGGTGGACGCGACGGTGGAGCACGTCGGGATCACGGTCGCCTCGGTCGTCCTCGGCCTGCTGGTCGCCTTCCCGCTGGCGCTGCTCGCCCGGCGGCGGGGCGGCCTCGCCGGGCCGGTGCTGGGCCTCACCTCGGTCCTCTACACCGTCCCCTCGCTGGCGATGTTCTCGCTGCTCATGCCGGTGTTCGGGGTCTCGGTCGCGGTGGTCGTCACCGGGCTCGCGCTGTATTCGCTGACGGTTCTGGTGCGCAACATCCTGGCCGGGCTCGACGCGGTGCCGGACGAGGCGCGGGAAGCCGCGCGGGGGATGGGATACGGGCCGGGGCGGCTGCTGTTCGAGGTCGAACTGCCGCTGGCGCTGCCCGCGCTGCTCGGCGGCATACGCATTGCCGCGGTGTCCACGATCGCCCTGACCACGGTCGGCGCGATCGTCGGGTACGGCGGCCTGGGCACGCTCATATTGGAAGGCCTGGACAGCTACTTCAAGGCGCAGGTGCTCACCGCCTCCGTCATCTGCGTGGTGCTGGCCGTCGTGGCCGACGTGCTGCTGCTCGGTGCGCAGCGGCTGCTGACGCCGTGGGCGCGGGTGCGCGCGAGGGAGGGGAGCTGACGATGGGGGCGCTGGCGGACGCCTGGGCCTGGCTGACGACGGGCGCCAACTGGGCGGGGCAGAACGGGGTGTGGAACCGGCTGGGCGAGCATCTCTACCTCAGTGCGGTGTGCCTGGCGCTCGCCTGCGCGATAGCGCTGCCGGTCGCGCTCTACCTGGGCCACATCGGCCGGGGCGGCGCGCTGGCCGTCAACCTCTCCAACGGCGGGCGGGCCGTACCCACGCTGGCCGTCCTGGTGCTGCTCACGCTCACCCCGCTCGGCAAGCACGGCGACCTGCCGACGATCATCGCGCTGGTGCTGTTCGCCGTGCCCCCGCTGCTCACCAACGCGTACATCGGGATGCGCGAGGTGGACGCCGCGGTGGTGGAGGCGGCGCGCGGGATGGGCATGTCCGGGCGGCAGTTGTTCGGCCGGGTCGAACTCCCCCTCGCCTACCCGCTGATAGCAACCGGCCTGAGATCGGCGGGGGTCCAGGTGGTGGCCACCGCGACGCTCGCCGCGATGGCGGGCGGCGGCGGACTGGGGCGGGTCATCACGGCCGGCTTCAACACGTATAACACCCCGCAGGTGGTGGCGGGGGCGGTGCTGGTCGCCGCGCTGGCGCTGCTCGTCGAGGGTGTGCTCGTCGCGGCCGGGCGGTTGCTCGACCCCGTGCGGCGCCGCACCGTGGCCACCTCGGCCGGGCCCGGAACCGGGCTCAGAACCGGAGCCGGGGCCGAAGTCAGAACCGGAGCAGAGGCCGCAGTCGAGCCCAAGGCCGTGTGACAACCGATGACTTGGAGGGTGATTTCCATGGGCAGGACCTTCAGCAGGACTCCGCGAGGTCCCCGTGCGGGGCGCGGTGTCCGGACGGCCGGCGCCGCCCTGGCCGCCGTCGCGCTCGTGGTCACGGCCGCCGGGTGCGGCGGGGACAGCCTGGAGAGCAAGGGCTCGGACGGCGGCGATTCCGGCACCGGCGGGGGCAAGAAGGGCTCGCTGGTGATCGGCTCCGCCGGATTCACCGAGTCCGCGCTCATGGCCCAGCTCTACTCCCGGCTGCTGGCGGACGCCGGTTACAGCACGAGCATCAAGACCCTGAAGAACCGCGAACTCTACGAACCGGCCCTGGAGAAGGGCCAGATAGACGTCGTCCCCGAATACGCCGCCACGCTCGCCGAATTCCTCAACGGCAAGAAGAACGGGCCGAAGGCGGAACCCGTGGCGACCAGCGATGTGGACAAGACCGTCGCGGTGCTCGAGAAGCTTGCCGAGCCGCGGGGGTTGAAGGTTCTCCCGGTCGGCGAGGCGGTTGATCAGAACGCGTTCGCGGTGTCCGGGGAATTCGCCGAGAAGCACCGGCTCAAGACGCTCTCCGATCTCGGGAAGTCCGGCCAGAAGATCAAACTCGCGGCCGGCGACGAGTGCGACATCAGGCCGTTCTGCCGGCCGGGTCTGGAGGAGACGTACGGCATCGACATCACTGCCATCGACCCGAAGGGCGTGGGCACCACGCCCGCCAAGCAGGCGGTCAAGGACGGCACGGACCAACTGGTGCTGACCACCACGACCGACGCCACGCTCACCGACTTCGGGCTGGTGCTGCTGGAGGACGACAAGGGCCTGCAGAACGCCGACAACCTGCTGCCCGTGGTGAACGCGGAGAGCGCCGGGGACAAGGACGTCGAGGCGGCTCTCGACAAGCTCACGAAGGTGCTGACGACCGACGATCTGATCGATCTCAACCGCAAGGTCGATGCCGAGCGACAGAAGCCCGCCGATGTCGCCGAAGAGTTTCTGAAGTCGAAGGGATTGCTGTCCAAGTAACCGGGTGGGGAGCGGATTCGAACGGGGTGGTGGCGAGATGCGTGACGGATCGGGTAACCGGCGGAAAACAGATTCACGGCCGACTCGTCACGACAACCGTACGCACGGTAAGTTTCTGGCCATGCCACGTGGACGCCACCGCCAATCCCCGCCCCTGCACAGGCTGCTGCCCCCCGCGGCGATAGCCGGTGCGGCCCTGGCCTGCGCCGCGGGCGCCTGGCTGCTCGGCGATCCCGTGGCCCTGCGGATATGCGTGGCCGCCGCGGCCGCCGCGGCCGTGACCGGTGCGGTCCTCATGCGGTCCTGGGACCGCGCCGCGGGCAGGAGCGTCGCCGAGCTCAACCGGGCCCGGGTGCGCGACGAGTGGCGTACCGAGGAGCGGATCGCCGAACTCGAGGGCGACCTCGAGGAGTCGCGCGAGCTGCGCACCACCCTGGAGGGCAGGCTGCGCGCCAAGCGCGGCGAGCTCGCCCGCCTCCGCAACGAACACGCCGCGCTGCTGCGGCGGTACGCGACCGCGGAAGCCGAGCGGGCCAGCGCGCTCGAGGGCCGCAGACTGCTCGCCCTGGAGTCGGCCGCCCCGGCCAGGGCACTCACCGCGGGAGCACCCGAAGCCCGGCCGTCGAGGGGCACTTGGCCGCCAACGGAGACCCGGTCGTCGACGGAAACCCAGTCGTCGACAGGGTCCCGGCCGTCGACGGGAACCCGGGCCTCGGCCGAGGCCC
>NZ_LIQY01000259.1 GCF_001418495.1 Streptomyces pathocidini
CGCCGCGACGGCGAGCGACCACCGCGGCGGAGCCGAACCCGCCCGCAACCACGCGCCGCACGCCAGGCCTCCTGCCTATCCGGCCCCTACAGGCCGGGACGCGAGTCGACTCCGCAGCCCCGCGCAGGGGTCTGGGGACGGAGTCCCCGGAGATTGTCCCGCCGCGACGGCGAGCGACCACCGCGGCGGAGGCCGGCGGTGCCGAACCGGCCGTATCCACAAGACCGCGGGGAATACCCACGGCTGAGCGGCCGCTTAGAAAAGAGGCGCTCGTCACACGACACAGCGCGTGACCTCTGGCGTACGGGCGGGTAACTTCCCCCGGAGTCCCGCCGAACCGCCCCGCGCCCCCTTGGAGCCGTGATGCCCGAAGCCGTGATCGTCTCTGCCGCCCGTTCGCCGATCGGGCGGGCCTTCAAGGGGTCGCTGAAGGACGTGCGCCCGGACGACCTGACCGCCGAGATCATCGGGGCCGCGCTCGCGAAGGTGCCCCAGCTGGACCCGCGCGAGATCGACGACCTGATGCTGGGCTGCGGCCTCCCCGGCGGCGAGCAGGGCCACAACCTGGGCCGGATCGTCGCCGTGCAGATGGGCATGGACCACCTGCCGGGCTGCACGATCACCCGCTACTGCTCCTCCTCGCTCCAGACCTCCCGCATGGCCCTGCACGCGATCAGGGCGGGCGAGGGCGACGTCTTCATCTCGGCGGGCGTCGAGATGGTGTCCCGCTCGGTCAAGGGCACCTCCGACGGGCTGCCCGACACCCACAACCCGCTCTTCGCGGACGCCGAGGCCCGCACGGCCGCGCGCGCGGAGCAGGCGGGCACGGACTGGCACGACCCGCGCGAGGACGGCGCGGTCCCGGACGCGTACATCGCGATGGGCCAGACCGCCGAGAACCTGGCCCGCCTGAAGGGCATCACCCGCCAGGAGATGGACGAGTTCGGCGTCCGCTCGCAGAACCTCGCCGAGGAGGCCGTCAAGAACGGCTTCTGGGAGCGCGAGATCACCCCGGTCACCACCCCCGACGGCACGGTCGTCGCGAAGGACGACGGCCCGCGCGCCGGCGTGACCCTGGCGGGTGTCGCGGGCCTGAAGCCCGTCTTCCGCCCGGACGGCCTGGTCACCGCGGGCAACTGCTGCCCGCTCAACGACGGCGCCGCCGCGCTGGTCATCATGTCCGACACCAAGGCGCGCGAACTGGGCGTGACGCCGCTGGCACGGATCGTGTCCACCGGCGTCTCGGGGCTCTCCCCCGAGATCATGGGCTACGGCCCGGTCGAGGCCTCGAAGCAGGCGCTCGCCCGCGCCGGGATGGCGATCGGCGACATCGACCTGGTCGAGATCAACGAGGCCTTCGCGGCTCAGGTCATCCCCTCCTACCGCGACTTGGGCGTCGACCTCGACCGCCTCAACGTCAACGGCGGGGCCATCGCGGTCGGCCACCCCTTCGGCATGACGGGCGCCCGGATCACCGGCACGCTCATCAACTCCCTCCAGTTCCACGACAAGCAGTTCGGGCTGGAGACGATGTGCGTGGGCGGCGGACAGGGCATGGCGATGGTCGTCGAGCGCCTCAGCTGAGCCACGGACCCACCCCGGGGCGGAGTCGGCGGAGTCACCCTCAGGTCACACAGAGCTCAACTCTCGTAACACAGCGCGTCATCCGCGTCCCGACGGCCACCCTCCCGTGACCGAATCTCCCCCAGGATGTGATGTATGTCCCGGGGGAGATCCGTTTGGGCAGGTCAGCGGGGTCGGCGCGGTAGGCCCTGGGACCAAAGGCCTGTCCCTTTCGTGACGTTACGCACTGACAGCGCGCGGTGGCCCACGCCAACCTGATGTAGGAATTCGGGGGAACTTCGACCGGGGAGTACGTCAGTGAGCGCCATGTCCCTTGCCCTGCTGCTGGCCGCCGCGACGGCCACCGCCGTGGGCGCCGCCGCTCTGCACGCTGCTCATGGGCTGCGCAAGCAGCTCTCCGCCCTGCGCGCCGAGCTCGCCGTTTCGGACCGTACCGCCGCCACCTCGGTGCCGGCCGCCCGCACCACCCCCGCCGAGGAGATACGCGCCGCGGTCGCCGACGCCCTCGCCGAGGAGCGCGAGCGCGAACTGGCCGAGGCCCGCGCCTTCTGGGCCGCCCAGGAGGCCCGCGACGCGGACGGCACGCCCTCCATGCTCGGCGGCTTCACCGGCTTCGGTACGGGTCTGGGCTTCGGCCCGGCCGACGAGCCCTCGCTCTACCTGCCCCGCCAGGCCGACTTCGCGGGTCTGGAGCCGATGACGCACAGCGAACTGGCCGAGGTCTCCGAGGTCCTGGAGAGCATCGACGCCGTCGACTCCGCCATCGAGGCCCACGAACGCGCCCACGAGCAGGGCACGTCCGCCACTTCCGCCCCAGCCGAGGGCAGCCCGCAGGAGGCCGGGGAGTCCCCGGACCTGGCCGCCGCCCGCCGCCGCCACCCCTCGCACCCGGACTTCACGCCCGGCCGCACGGCCGGCGCCCCCGGCCTGGCCGACCACGAGCGCACCATGGCCCGCCTCGAGCAGCTGGCCGCGGACGCCACCCCGCTCTCCGACGTTCGCCCCGGCCCGCTGGGCACGCTGGACGTGTACGTGTTCTCCGACGGCACCACGGTCTGCATGACGCCCGGCCACCGCGAGACGGCCGAGCAGCTCGCCGAGGCGCTGCGCGCGGGCAAGACGGCGGTGCTGCTGGGCGGTTCGGGCCTGTCCGGCGCGTACGCCCTGACGTTCGCCTTCGGTGAGGAGCGCGAGGAGAGCGTGTTCGTCCTCGCGGACCGCGTCATCGCCTCGCTCTGACCCGCGGGGCTCCCGCTCGACTGCGGTCGCCGAGCGCCCTAGACGCGCCCAGCGACCTCCTCGACGAGCGCCACGGCCTCCGCCAGTTGACCGGCGGGGGCCGTTCGCATCGCCTCGGCCAGATCGTGGCCCGCGACGGCCAGCTGGTCGGCCACCGCGAACATGCCCGCGTCCGGCATCTCCCGCGGCTCCTGCCCGGGAGATTCCAGCCGGTCCGTCCACGCGGCCAACTCCCTTGCCAGCGCGAGTCCTTCGGCGGCTGCACCGCGCTGCAGCCGGCTCTGCGGGGCGGCCCGCAGGCGGTCGGTGAGCTGGTCCACTGCGGTCACGAGAGGCGTCACATCGAGCACAGCGAGAGCCTATGCGCCGCTGCGGGCCTGTTGCCAACAGGCGAACACTCGGGCACGGTGTCGTGAAGGACCACACCCTGGGCCGCGCTCACGGCCCGGCAATGGACGCGTCCGGAGGCGCCGATGTCCCAAGTCTTCTCCGAAGAGACCCACCGGAACCTGCTCTCCCGTATCCCTCAGTGCACCGGCCGCGAAGTCTCCGACTGGCTTCGCACCGTCGACGAAGGACCTGCCCTCTTCCGTTTCGAGGAGAAAGTGAACTGGCTGCGCGGCGCACATGACCTCGCGTACGGCCATGCGAAAGCGATCATCCACGAGTACGACCTGAGGCGGGCCGCCCGCAAGCTGCTCTAGCTTCGCCCGGCAGCGGCCAACGCCCCGCCCGATCACAGGCCGAAGGGCCCGGAGGCATCGCCTCCGGGCCCTTCGCGGTGTCACGGGTGGTCCCGCGTCACCGGGCGTCAGTCGCCGCGCAGGATGGAGATCAGGCGCAGCAGCTCCAGGTAGATCCACACCAGTGTCATGGTGAGGCCGAAGGCCGCCAGCCAGGACTCCTCGCGAGGGGCGCCGTAGGCGATGCCGTCCTCGACCTGCTTGAAGTCCAGCGCCAGGAAGCAGGCGCCCAGCACGACACCGATGATGCCGAACAGGATGCCCAGGCCGCCGCTGCGGAAGCCGAGCCCGTCACCGCCGCCGAAGGCGGCGAAGAGCAGGTTCACGGCCATCAGCAGGACGAAGCCGATCGCGGCGCCCATCACGTAGCGGTAGAAGCGCTGGTTGACCCGGATCAGCCGGGTCTTGTACGCGACGAGCACGCCGACGAAGACCGCCATCGTGCCGAGCACCGCCTGCATCGGGGCGCCCGCGAACTGCGCGTTGATGGCCCCGCTCAGGGCGCCGAGGAAGAGGCCCTCGAACGCGGCGTAGGCCAGGATGAGCGGCGGCGACGGCTTGCGCTTGAACGCCTGGACCAGGCCCAGCACCATCGCGATCAGACCGCAGCCGATGGCCAGTCCCAGCGGGAGCGCCATGATCCACGCGGCGGCGGCGCCGACGACGACCGTGCCGAGCGTGATGCCCGTGCGCATGACGACGTCGTCGATCGTCATCCGCCCGGCCTGCGGCGGGGCCGCCGGCGGCGCGCCCTGGACCTGGGGGTCCGTGGCGGTGGCATAGGGGTTGGTGGGCTGGGCGTACGGGTTGCCGGTCGCGTACGGGTTGCCCTGCTGGGCTGCGGGGCCCCCGGCCTGCGGCGCGTTGAAGCCCGCGAAGCCGTTGTCGCGGCTGAATCCCCGTCGCGAGAAGACCGGGTTGCTGCTCCTCATCTCACTCCTCCATGGCCGCCCTGCGCGACCTTGCCCTAAGAGTAATGGGTGAGCAAAGAGTGCACCCTAGTGCCGGAGGAGGATCTTTGAAAGGCGAGGCCCCCTACCGCGGTACGAGGCGGTGGGCGGCGCCGGAGCGCGAGGAGCGCGCCCGGGGGATGCGGGGTGCCCGGAGCCGGACTTGAACCGGCACGGCCCGATGGGCCAGTGAGGTTTAAGCTCACCGTGTCTGCATTCCACCATCCGGGCAAGGGTCCCGGACCTACGGTCCCCCCCAGGGCGCGATCAGAGCCTATCCGGGACCTTCGGCCGAACAGCGGGGCCGCAGCCCGAGGTTGTCTGATTTTATGGGCAGCTGAGGAGCCATCAGACCACCGGGTACCGGCGGTAGGCACGACCCCCCAACGATGAAGCCGTTCACCTCCACGGCACGCGATTGACGGAAAGTAGACGCCTTTCGAGGGCACTCGCCCCCGACTCGGGGTCATACCCAGGTATGACCCGGCCCGTCCGCCTACCTCCCTGGGCTCCCCTCAGAACGGGATCGTGGGGTGATCCCCGCCGGTGTTCCGGCCTGGACGATGGACGGGTCCCTTCTCGAAGAGTCCGACAGGAGCCAGACCCGTGACCACCACCACCCCCTCCGGCGTTCAGACCGCCGCCCGGACCACCGCCACCGCCGCGGTGGCCGCCCGCGCAACGGACCTGACGAAGGTGTACGGCCAGGGTGAGACCCAGGTGGTCGCCCTGGACGGCGTCAGCGTCGACTTCCGGAAGGCCGAATTCACCGCGATCATGGGCCCGTCGGGCTCCGGCAAGTCGACGCTGATGCACTGCGTCGCGGGCCTCGACTCGATCTCCTCCGGCTCCGCGCGGATCGGTGACACCGAGCTGACGGGCCTGAAGGACAAGCAGCTGACCAAGCTGCGCCGGGACAAGATCGGCTTCATCTTCCAGGCGTTCAACCTGCTGCCGACGCTGAACGCGCTGGAGAACATCACGCTGCCGATGGACATCGCGGGCCGCAAGCCCGACCAGGCGTGGCTGGACACGGTCGTGGAGACCGTGGGCCTCTCCGGGCGGCTCAAGCACCGCCCCACCGAGCTCTCCGGCGGCCAGCAGCAGCGCGTGGCCGTGGCCCGCGCCCTGGCGGGCCGGCCCGAGATCATGTTCGCCGACGAGCCGACCGGAAACCTCGACTCCCGCTCCGGCGCCGAGGTCCTGGGCTTCCTGCGCAACTCGGTACGGGAGCTGGGCCAGACCGTCGTCATGGTGACCCACGACCCGGTCGCCGCCTCGTACGCGGACCGCGTGGTCTTCCTCGCCGACGGGCGGATCGTGGACGAGATGGCGGACCCCACCGCCGACCGCGTCCTGGACCGCATGAAGGACTTCGACGCCAAGGGCCGTACGAGCTAGCCGCGCGAGGCCCCGCCCTGCCCCTCCTCCCGCGGCCGCCGGCCCAGACCCATCAGGATTGACACTTCCTCATGTTCCGTACAGCCCTGCGCAATGTGCTCGCGCACAAGGCCAGACTGCTGATGACCGTGCTCGCCGTCATGCTCGGCGTCGCCTTCGTCTCCGGCACCCTGGTCTTCACCGACACCCTCTCCCACGCCTTCCGCAGCCAGTCCGCCAAGAGCTACGACGACGTGGCCGTCGCCGTCACCTCGCTCGGCAACGAGTACGACCCCGCGGAAACCCACCCCGGCGTCTCCCAGAAGACCCTCGACGAGATCCGCGGCCTGGACGGCGTCGCCGCCGCGTACGGCCGGGTCGACGGCTTCGCCGGGGTCGCCGACCCCAACGGCAAGTTGATCGGCGCCGGCTGGTCCAACAAGGGCTCCAACTTCGACCCCGGCAAGGACGGAAAGGACTCCGCCTACACCTTCACCGACGGCGAAGGCCCGCTGAAGGCCGACGAGATCGCCCTCGACAAGGACTCCGCCGCCAAGGGCGAGTACAAGGTCGGCGACCGTGTGCGGGTCGCGACCAACGGGCCGGTGAAGGAGTACACCCTCAGCGGCATCTTCACCACCAAGGACGGCGCCGTGAACGCGGGCGGCAGCCTCGTGCTCTTCGACACGGCCGTCGCGCAGGAGCAGTACCTCAAGCCGGGCTGGTACCGGAACGTCACCGTCACCGCCGCCCCCGGTACCGACGACGCGAAGCTCCTCGACGCGGTCGAGCCGCTGCTGCCGGAGAACGCCGAGGCCAAGACCGGCCAGGCAGTCGCGGACGAGCAGGCGGAGGAGATCGAGCAGGGCCTCGGCGCCCTCAAGCAGGTGCTGCTCGGCTTCGCCGGCATCGCGCTCTTCGTCGGCGTCTTCCTGATCTCCAACACCTTCTCGATGCTGGTCGCCCAGCGCACCAGGGAGCTGGCGCTGATGCGCGCGGTCGGTGCCTCGCGCCGCCAGATCACCCGCTCCGTGCTCCTCGAGGCCGGCGTCGTCGGCGCCATCGCCTCGGCGGTGGGCTTCGTCCTCGGCGTCGGCCTCGCGCTCGGACTGCGCTCGGGCATGGCCGCGTTCGAGATGAAGATCCCCGCCGGGCCGCTGGTCGTGACGCCGACCCCGGTGATAGCCGCGCTCGCCGTCGGCGTGCTGATCACGATGTTCGCCGCCTGGCTGCCGGGCCGCAGGGCCGCGAAGATCCCGCCGGTCGCGGCGATGAACAGCGTCCACGCGGTGGCCACCACCAAGTCGCTGGTGGTGCGGAACTCCATCGGCGCGTTCGTCACGGCGGTCGGTGCGGTCGTCATCGTCTGGGGCGCCGGTATGGGCGGCGACGGCGGCCGGCTCCGCATCGCGGCGGGCGCGTTCTTCGCGCTCATCGGCGTGATCATCCTGATCCCGCTGCTGTCCCGGCCCGTCATCGCGCTCATCCGCCCAATCCTCACGGGCCCGTTCGGGGTCGCGGGCAAGCTGGCCGGGCAGAACGCGGTCCGCAACCCGCGCCGCACCGGCGCCACGGCCTCCGCGCTGGCCATCGGCCTGACGCTGGTGACCGGCCTCTCGGTGCTCGGTGTCACGGTCGGCAAGGCCCTCGACAAGATGGCCACGGACAACATCAAGGCCGACTACATGGTCTCGATGGCGAACGGCGGGGACCTCGACCGGTCCGCGGTGACCGCCCTGGAGAAGGTGAAGGGCGCCACCGCGGTCTCGCCGCAGCAGGCCGTGCAGTTCGAGCTCAAGAAGCCCGGCACCGGCGAAAAAATCTTCATGGCGGGGTCGGCGGTCAAGGCCGGCGACATCGAGCGGGTCCTGAAGGTCGACGTCGTCCAGGGCAGCGCCGACTCGCTCGCGAACGGGCAGATCGCGGTCGCCGAGAAGACGGCCAAGAAGCGGGGCTGGAAGGTCGGCACCGCTCTCCCCGTCACCTTCGCCGACGAGAAGCAGGCCACCCTGACGATCGGCGCGATCTACAAGGACAGCGAGTTCCTCTCCCCCACCCTGCTCGACACCAAGGTCGTCAACGAGCACGAGACGAAGCCGTCCATCCGGCAGGTCTTCGTCAAGATGGCGGGCGGCCAGTCCGAGGCGAACGAGAAGGCCCTGCTGGGCGCCCTCGGTGAGAACCCCGCGATCAGGCTGATGGACCACCAGGACATCCGCGACGAGTTCGGCGGCACGATCAACATGATGCTGAACATCTTGTACGGGCTGCTCGCGATGGCCCTCATCATCGCCGTCCTCGGTGTGGTCAACACCCTCGCGATGTCGGTCTTCGAGCGGCAGCAGGAGATCGGCATGCTCCGCGCGATCGGTCTCGACCGGCGGCGGGTGAAGCGGATGGTCCGGCTGGAGGCCGTGGTCATCTCCCTCTTCGGCGCGCTGATCGGCATCGGCCTCGGGGTGTTCCTCGGCTGGGCCATAGGCGAGACCCTCAAGGCGGCCCTCACCGGGTACGCGCTGGTCCTGCCCTGGGACCGGATCGCGATCTTCCTGGTGCTCGCCGGACTGGTCGGCGTCCTGGCCTCGCTGTGGCCGGCGCGCAGCGCGGCGAAGCTGAACATGCTGAACGCGATCAAGACCGAGTAGCCGAAGCGACCGGCCGCCGGCCGAACGGCGGCTCCGCATACGGCCCGAGGGCCGGGTCTCCCCAGGGGAGGCCCGGCCCTCGGCCGCGTGTCAGGGGGGCGTCACTCACTCCACGTACGCGCCCTCAGCGGCATCCGCGCGCCGCCCGACTCCGGGGTCCGCACCGCCAGCACCTGGTTGACGCCGATGCGGTTGCGTTCGAAGGAGACGGCCGAGGCGGCCATGTAGAGCTGCCAGATGCGGGCCCGGCCCGGGGAGGCCAGGCGGACGGCCTCCGCCCAGTGCTCCACCAGGTTCGCCACCCACTGACGGAGCGTCATCGCGTAGTGCTCGCGGATCGCTTCGACGTCCCGGACCTCGAACCCGGCCTCCTCCAGCAGTGCGACGGTCGTGCCGACCGGGGCCAGCTCGCCGTCGGGGAAGACGTAGGCGTCGATGAACTCGTCGACGTGGTAGCGCTCTTCGTCCCCCAGCGGCCGCCGCGCGATCTGGTGGTTGAGCAGCCGGCCGCCCGGCTTCAGCAGGCCGTGCAGCGCGGCTGCGTAGTCGCGGTAGCGCGCGGAGCCGACGTGCTCGGCCATGCCGATCGAGGAGACCGCGTCGTACGGGCCGTCGCGCACGTCGCGGTAGTCCTGGACCCGGATCTCGATCCGGTCCGTCAGGCCCTCGTCCGCGATCCGCTTGCGGGCGTACGCGGCCTGCTCGGTGGAGAGCGTGATGCCCACAGCCCGTACGCCGTACTCGCGGGCCGCGTGCAGCACCATCGAGCCCCAGCCGCAGCCCACGTCCAGCAGCCGGCCGTCCGGACGCAGGGCGAGCTTGCGGCAGATGAGGTCGAGCTTGGCGCGCTGGGCGGCCTCCAGGTCCCCGCCCTCCTCCCAGTAGGCGCAGGAGTAGACCATGGACGGGCCGAGCACGAGCTCGTAGAAGTCGTTGCCCACGTCGTAGTGGTGGCTGATGGCCTCCTTGTCGCGGCGCCTGCTGTGCAGGACACCGCGGCGACGGCGCACCTCCTCGGCGGGCGGCGGGGGCGGCAGTCCGGGCCCGGCGAGCGCGATCAGTTCGCGGGCGGCGGCGCGCAGGCCCGGGTCGCGCAGCGCGGCGAGGCGGGCCGCGGCGCTCTGGCCCTTGCCGGTGCCGGGGCTGCGCTCCCAGAGGAGGCCGGCGAGCCGGTCGAGCACCTCGTACAGGTCGCCCTCGACCTCGATCTCTCCGGTGACCCAGGCTCGGGCCAGGCCGAGTTCGCCGGGGCGCCACAGCAGGCGGCGCAGCGCACGGCGGTGCCGTACGACGAGGGCGGGGGCGTCCGGCGGGCCTGCCTGGCTGCCGTCCCAGGCGCGGATGCGGACGGGGAGCGGGGTGCCCAGCAGTTCCTCGGCAAGGGCGGTGAGCCGCGGCGCGGCTTCGGCCATGTCGTACACCTCCAGGACGGCAGATCGACGGGTGGAACCCTCACTTACGCGAACCCAACGGACTCACGGAATAGTCCAGTTGTCCCGTAAGGGAACGGCAAAAACCACCATCTATCCATACGCCTGCCCGGCGCACGGAACCGCAAAAGGCGCGGGTCCCCTCGCCGGGGAGGCGGTTCCGCGCCGGGGGGCCGACTGCAGCGGCGGCGGAGCACCTTCGGCGGTGGGCCGGGCCCGCGCAGATGACTGGGGCAAATCCACCCGAAAGGCCGCTCGGTGCCGCCCCGATGGGCGGCCTCGACGGGCTGCCCCGATGGTGGCCCCGATGAGTGGCCGGGCGGCAGGAGAGCGTCGGGCGCCCCGCGATACGCCGAAGGGCGCCCGCACCACGGATGGCAGGCGCCCTTCGGCTCTTGGGTTGTGCGGTACGGCTGCGGGAAGCCGCCGTACCCGACCGGAGGTCAGCCGGCCTTGGCCTTCTCCGACTTGGCGCCGGCGGGGGCCGCGGCGGCTACCGGGCGGGCGGCCTCGTAGAACTCCTCGCGGGGGTTCTCCATGGCGCCGAGGGAGACGACCTCGCGCTTGAGGAACGTCGCCAGCGCCCAGTCCGCGAAGACCCGGATCTTACGGTTCCAGGTCGGCACGGCGAGGCCGTGATAGCCGCGGTGCATGTACCAGGCGAGGCGGCCACGGAGCTTGATCTTGGCCTTGCCGACCACGATCATCGCGACGCCCTTGTGCAGGCCGAGCCCGGCCACCGCGCCCTTGTTGGCGTGCTTGTACTCCTGCTGCGGGAAGCCCCGCATGCCGGAGATGACGTTGTCGCCGAGGATCTTGGCCTGGCGCAGCGCGTGCTGGGCGTTGGGCGGGCACCAGGCGTTGGGGTTGCCCGCGGCGCGGCCGACGAGGTCGGGCACCTGGGCGTTGTCGCCCGCGGCCCAGATGTGGTCGGTGCCCTGGACCTGGAGCGTGGCGGCGGTGTCCACGTGGCCGCGCGGGCCGAGCGGCAGGCCGAAGCGGGCCAGCGCCGGGTTGGGCTTGACGCCCGCGGTCCACACGATGGTGTTGGAGTCGACCTCGAGACCGTTGTTCAGCACCACGTGGCCGTCGACGCAGGACTCCATGGAGGTCTTGAGGTAGACCTCGACACCGCGCTTCTCGAGGTGCTCCCGCCCCCAGGTGCCGAGTTCGGGCCCGACCTCGGGGAGGATCTTGTCCGCGACGTCGACGAGGACGAAGCGCATGTCCTCGCGCTTGACGTTGGTGTAGTACTTGGCGGCGTCGCGCGCCATGTCCTCGACCTCGCCGACGGTCTCCGCGCCGGCGAACCCGCCGCCCACGAAGACGAACGTCAGGGCCTTGCGGCGGACGTTCTCGTCGGTCGTCGAGTCGGCCTTGTCGAGCTGCTCCAGGACGTGGTTGCGGAGGCCGATGGCCTCCTCCACGCCCTTCATGCCGATGCCCTGCTCGGCCAGGCCGGGGATCGGGAAGGTGCGGGAGACCGCGCCGAGCGCGACGACCAGGTAGTCGAAGGGCAGCTCGTAGGCCTCGCCGACGAGCGGGGCGATCACGGCGACCTTGCGGTCCTGGTCGATGGTCGAGACGCGGCCGGTGAGGACCTCCGCCTTGGGGAGCACGCGTCGCAGGGGGACAACGACGTGTCGCGGGGAGATGCTGCCGGCGGCAGCTTCGGGGAGGAAGGGCTGGTACGTCATGTACGAGCGCGGGTCGACGACCGTGACGGTCGCCTCGCCGTACCGCATCTTCTTCAGAATGCGACGCGCCGCGTACAGGCCTACGTACCCACCGCCTACAACGAGGATCCTGGGACGCTCCGTGGTGCTCATGACTTCGAGTATCCAGCACCCCAGGTAGGGGTGCTCGTGAGCCCCTTCACAAGCACCCCCACCCCTTCTGCTACACTCCGCCGCCCCCGTGATCGATGCCATACCGGCCGACGGGAACCAACGGGCCGCCCGCCCCGTTGGGCACCCCGCTGAACTGCGCTTGTGGCCGTCCGACGGACTGGACCACCGCCCGCCGGGCGCCCGTTGGAAACACGCCGGAAACACCTCGTGCGAACGCGGAGTTCACCGGTCGGGGGAACCAATCGGACACTTATCCCGGCCTTACGCCCCGGACGGCGGCCGACAGGGCACTTTTTCATGTGAAGAGTTTCACGAAGTTTCTTCGACGCCCCGGCGCGGACCCCTCTCCAGGGGTCGGCAAGCGCTTGTCAGGCCAGGCTCCAGGCGAGCCCGTCGAGGATGTCGTGCTCGCTCACGACGACCTCCTCCGCACCGGTCCGTTCCATGATCGAGAGCAGTACGAGCGCCCCGGCGCCGATCACGTCCGTACGCCCCGGGTGCATGACCGGGATCGCGGCGCGCTCGGTGTGGGTGGCGGTCAGCAGCCGGTCGGTGGTCGCGCGGACCTGGTCCAGGGGGATCCGGGAGTGGTGGATCGCGGCCGGGTCGTAGGCGGTGAGGCCGAGCGCGATCGCGGCGACCGTGGTGACCGACCCCGCGAGGCCGACCAGCGTACGGGCCTCGGCGAGCGGCACGGTCTCCTCCGCGAGATCCAGCGCGGCCTCGATGTCGGCCTTGATGGCGCCCACCTGACCGGGCGTCGGGGGGTCGGAGATCCTCCCGTCCCGCACGAGGTGGCGCTCCGTCAGCCGTACGCAGCCGATGTCCACGGAGCGGGCCGCGCGCACGTGGTCCTCCCCCACCACGAACTCCGTCGAGCCACCACCGATGTCGACCACGAGATACGGCTCCTCGAAACGGTGGGCGCCCCCCGCGAGTTCCCTGGTGGCGCCCGTGAAGGAGAACTCGGCCTCCTGGTCGCCGGTGATGACCTCCGGTTCGACGCCGAGGATGTCCACCACACCGCGTACGAAGTCCTCGCGGTTCTCGGCGTCGCGCGAGGCGGAGGTGGCCGCGAACCGGACGCGCCCGGCGCCGAGTTCGCGGATCACCTCGGCGTACTCGCGGCAGGCCGCGAAGGTGCGCTCCAGCGCCTTGGGCGCCAGCCGTCCCGTGCGGTCCACGCCCTCGCCGAGGCGGACGATCGTCATCCGCCGGTCCAGCTCCTCGAGCTCGCAGGGCGCCCCAGCGCCGGAGGCGCCATCAGGTGCCGTGAGGTCGGCGACGAGCAGGCGGATGGAGTTCGTACCGCAGTCGATGGCGGCCACGCGGGTCATGCGGCTCCCTCCGGGGTGGTGCCGCCGCCCGGACCGCGGCCGCCCGGCCGCCCCGAGGCCCCGGCCTCGGGNNATTGACGCCGGGGCCCGCGGCCAGCGAGTGGCCGACGAGCACGTGCAGGCACTTGACGCGGTCAGGCATGCCGCCCGCGCTCGGGAAGCCTGCCAGCACCTCGATCGCGTCCCGGCGCCGGATGTAGTCCTCGTGCGCGGCGCGGTACGCGGCGGCCAGCTCCGAGTCCTCCTTGAGCCGGGCCGACATGTCCTTCATGACGCCCTCGGCCTCCAGCGTGCCGATGGCGGAGGCGGCGCGCGGGCAGGTCAGGTAGTAGAGCGTCGGGAAGGGCGTGCCGTCCTCCAGGCGCGGCGCGGTCTCCACCACGTCGGGCAGCCCGCACGGGCAGCGGTGCGCGATGGAGCG
>NZ_LIQY01000026.1:0-21823 GCF_001418495.1 Streptomyces pathocidini
CCGCCGCCCGGCTGGCCGTGGCGGGCCACCGGGTGGCGGTGTACGAGCGTGCGGAGACGTACGGCGGCGGGGTGCGCCGCTTCGAGCGGGACGGCTTCGGCTTCGACACCGGCCCCGGTCTCCTCCATCTGCCCGCCGTCCTCCGCGACTTGTTCCTCAAGACCGGCAAGGAGTCCCTGGAGCAGTGCGTAGAGCTGTCCCAGGTGGACCCGGCGAGCCGGCATGTCTTCGCGGACGGCACGGACGTCGCGCTGCCCAACGCCTCGCGGGCGGGCGTCATCCAGGAGCTGGACGCGGTCCTCGGTCCGGGCATGGGCGAGCGCTGGAGCGAGCTGGTCAACCGGGCGCGGGAGGCCTGGGACGCGACCCGCAGGCCGCTGCTGGAGGAGCCGCTGCGGCAGGACTGGACGGTGCTCGGCCGGGACCCGTACCCGGCCGTGCGGCGCGGTCTGCTGCGGCGCGGCGCCACGACGCTCGCCGAGGTGGCCGCCCGCGAACTGCGCGATCCGCGCCTGGGCGCATTGCTGGAGAGCCACGCCCTGGCGTACGGCCTCGACCCGCGCGTGGCCCCGCCGAGCGCGGTGGTGCTGCCCTATGTGGAGCAGACCTTCGGGAGCTGGTACGTGCGCGGGGGCACGCGTGCGCTCGCGGACGCGCTCTACAAGCGCTGCCTGGAGCGGAAGGTGGAGTTCGTCTTCGGCGCCGGGGTGGACGCGGTGGCCGAGAAGGACGGCCGGGCGGCGGGCGTGGTCCTCACGGACGGGAGCCGGGAGGACGCCGACCTGGTCGTGGCGGGGGTGGACCCGCGGGCGCTGGCGGTCATGACCGGCGGCTCGCCCGGCGCGTACGGCAGGCTGTGGCACGCGCGGGATGTCCCGCCCCGACTGGAGCGCCCGAGCGGCCGCTTCACGGTTCTGCTCGCCCTGCGGGGCGCCCGTCCCGAGGGGACCGCCCACCGCACCGTGGTCCACGCGGCCGACCGGGACGCGGAGTTGGCGGCGGTGTTCGGCGGCGGAGCCACCGCCAGGCCCGGTCTGAGGAGGGGGCCCGGTACGGGCGAGCGCGGCGGCCTGTGCGACCGGCCGACGGTCACCGTGCTGCGCCCGGACGACCCCGTCCAGCGCCCCGACGCCGAACACGAGGCGGTCACTCTGACGGTCACGGTCCCGCCCCACGCGCGCGTGGCCGGGGCCGAACCTTCCCCCACCGCCGTCGACTGGACGGCCGAAAGCTTGGCGGAGGAGTTCGCCCAGCGGGTGATCGCGGTGGCCGGGTCCGCCGTGCCAGACCTGCGGGAGCGGCTGCTCTGGCACGAGATCCGCACACCCGCGGACACCGCGGAGGAGACGGGCGCCGCCGACGGAGCCGTGCCGGGCCCGGCACTCGCGGGTGCCGAGGGCCGGTGGCTGCACCCCGCCAACCTCACCCGGATTCCCGGGCTCTACGCCGTGGGCGGCTGGTCCCACCCGGGCGGCGGGCTGGCCCACGCCGGAATGTCCGGGGCGCTGGTCGCCGGGCTGATCGTCGAGGGAGCGGACTGGCGCGGCTCCCAATGAGCCGGGGCCTCCCATAAGGGCCCGACCTCCCAAAAGGCGCCCCCTAAAGGCAAGGCCCGGCTCCCTGAAGTCCCGGACCCCAAGGAACCAGCGGCGCGTCAGTACCGGTACTGCTCGCCGTACCCCGAGTTGTAGTCCTGCTCGTACGGGTACGGCTGCTCCTCCGGCTGGGCCTGCTGGCGGCCGTCACGCTGCTGCGGCACCCAGACGTCGTCCCCGGCGGTCTCTCCGTACTGCTGCTGCGGCGCACCGCTCGCGTACGGGTCGGCCGCGTACTGGCCCGTGCCGTAGGTGTACTGCTGCCCGCCGTAGGTCTCGTACGCGTCGTAGCCCTGCGCCCCGCCGGTGCCGGTGCCGATGTACGGGTCGGAGTACGCCGCGTACTGCGCGGTCCCGTACTCGTACTGGTCGGTGTAACCGCCGCCCTGGGCCGCGTAGTCGCCGTCCCGCTGGTCGTACTCGCCGTAGGTCGTGAACGGGCTCTGGGCCGCAGTGTCCGCGCGGTGGTAGGCCGAGTCGCTGTAGACCCCGTACTGCCCCGTCTCGTCCGGCATGGGCTGGGGCTGGTAGACCTCCCCGGCCTGCTCGGGCTGCTTGGCCTGCTCGGCCGCGACGGGGCCCGCCGGCCGGTCCCATCCGCCGGCCGGTCCCCGGTCCTCGGGCCACGCCCCGTCATCGGGGCCCGCGGCCTCCGGCTCCGTGCCGTCCTCGAGCTCCTCCTCGTCCCGGCGCCGGCGGCTGGAGCCGGGCCCTCCGCCGATCGCCCAGCCCGTGGAGAACCCGCGCCGGAAGGAGAGCGTGACGTAGGTCTGGCCGATCGCGAAGGCGATCGCGCCGATCCCGATGACGATCACCGATGGCATGAGCACGCCGAGGACCACGCCCAGGAAGCCGACGAAGGCGAGCAGCCGCCAGCGCAGCCGCGCCTTGTACTGCAGCAGGACCTCGCCGAGCAGCCACAGCGCGACGATGCCGAATGCGATGTAGAGGACCGTCCAGCCCATGTGCGCTCCTCTTTCCGGCGCTCTCCGGCCAATCCGGCCGCTTGGTCAGGACTGCTGGTGCAGCCCCAGATTCTCGTAGATCTCGAGCGTGGCGGTGGAGTGGTTCAGGGTGATGAAGTGAAGTCCGGGGATGTCCTCGGCCATCAACCGCGCGCACAGCTCCGTCGCGTACTCGATGCCGATCGAGCGTACAGCCGCCGGGTCATCCTTGACCGTGAGGATTCTCTCTGCCAGCTCGGGCGGGAACGCCGCGTTGCTGAGCTGCGCGAACCGCTCGATCTGCCGGACGTTCGTGACCGGCATGATCTCCGGGATGATCGGGGTCGCGCAGCCGGCGGCGGCCACCCGGTCGCGCAGCCGGAGGTAGTCATCGGCGTAGAAGAACATCTGGGTGATCGCGAAGTCCGCGCCCGCGCGGCACTTGTCGACGAAGTGGCGGACATCGGTGTCCCAGTCCGTGGAGCGCGGATGCATCTCGGGGAAGGCGGCGACGCCGACGCAGAAGTCGCCCGACTCCTTGATCAGCCGGACGAGGTCGACGGCGTAGTGCACCCCCTCGGGATGCGGGATCCATTCGCCCATCGGGTCGCCCGGCGGATCGCCGCGCAGCGCCAGCATGTTGCGAATACCGGCGTCGGCGTAGCGGCCGATGACGTTCCGCAGCTCGGCCAGGGAGTGGTCGACGGCGGTGAGGTGGGCGACGGGGGTCAGGGTGGTGTCGGTCGCGATGCGCTCGGTGGCCCTGACGGTGCCGTCACGCGACGAGCCGCCCGCGCCGTAGGTCACGGAGACGAAGGTCGGCGCGACCGCCTCGATGCGGCGGATCGCGTTCCACAGGGTCCGCTCGCCCTTGTCGGTCTTCGGTGCGGCGAATTCGAAGGAATAGGACCGCTCGCCCGATGCGAGCAGTTCTCGGACGGTACGCGCGTGGTCGGTCCGGGTGGACGCGGTGCCAAGGGCCATACCCGCAGGTTAACCAGCGCCTCGGCGCAGCCCCAACAGCGGTCGGCGATATGCCCGGTTGGCCGGGCTCCCGTTCCACCACTCGGACAGACCGCCCGGTTACGCGTTGTACTCCCTGAGTCGCTTCGCGAGATCCGCGGCCGCGGCCCCCGGATCGTCGGCCTCGGTGATCGCCCGGACCACCACGACCCGCCGCGCCCCGGCGTCCAGCACCTGGTCGAGGTTGTCGGCGTCGATGCCGCCGATGGCGAACCAGGGCCGTACGGGCTTCAGCGCGGCCGCGTGGCGCACCAGCGGCAGGCCGGGGGCGTGCCGGCCCGGCTTGGTGGGGGTGGGCCAGCAGGGGCCGGTGCAGAAGTAGTCGACGCCGGGCTCGGCGGCGGCCGCGTCGACCTCCGCCTCGGCATGGGTCGAGCGGCCGATGAGCACGGCGTCGCCGAGGATCGCGCGGGCGGCCGGCACGGGAAGGTCGCCCTGGCCGAGGTGCAGCACGTCGGAGGCGGCGGCGTGCGCGACGTCGGCGCGGTCGTTGACGGCGAGCAGCTTGCCGTGGCGGCGGCAGGCGTCCGCGAGGACCGCGAGGTGTTCGAGTTCCTCCGCCGCTTCCATGCCCTTGTCGCGGAGCTGCACGATGTCCACGCCGGAGGCGAGGACGGCGTCCAGGAACTCGGCGAGGTCGCCCTGGCGCCTGCGCGCGTCGGTGCAGAGGTAGAGCCGGGCGTCGGTGAGGCGTTCGCGCGCGGCGGTGGTAGCGGTGGCCATGAGTCCCCCCGGATCGGCGGCGTGCGGGCCGGGGTGTTCCGGCCCGCACGCCGTACGTGTCAGTGGTCGGACGGTGTCCGACGCTTCCTCGGGCGGCCGCCGGGCGGCCGTCCTGCGGCGGTCAGACGGCGAGCGCCTGGGCTCGGCGCTTCACTTCCGTGCCGCGATTCTCGCGCAGCGCCTCG
This sequence comes from Streptomyces pathocidini, assembly GCF_001418495.1. GTDB lineage: Bacteria > Actinomycetota > Actinomycetes > Streptomycetales > Streptomycetaceae > Streptomyces > Streptomyces pathocidini. Next base: position 4,471 of record NZ_LIQY01000026.1, read on the forward strand.
GCGGGCGTGCCCGGCAGGGTCGGGTCCGGCGTGAAGAGCCACTCAAGCATCTCGTCGTCGGTGAAGCCGTCGTCCTTCAGGAGCGTCAGCGTCCCGACGAGGCCCTTGACGACCCTGCCTTCGCCGATGAACGCGGTCGGCACCTGAAGCACCCGGTTCTCGCCGCGGCGTACGGCGATCAGCTGGCCTTCCTTGACCAGCTGCCGGACGCGGGTCACCTCGACGCCGAGCCGTTCGGCGACGTCGGGGACGGTGAGCCAGGCGGGGACGAGTGCATCGATCTTCGTGTCAATCTCGGTCACGACGACAAGCCTGCCATCCCGGACTGACAGCCGGTAGCGGAGCGCCGCCGACCGCGCGTGCGACGGACGTCCCCGAAGCCCAAGTGGCCCTGGCGGCGGTGGCTATCGCAGGACCGCGGCCTTGAGGGGGACGGATGGGTCGGCCGCGCGGTCCGGGTCGAGGCGGGCGCCGCGCTCGATGAGCTTGCGGCCCTGGGCCAGGTCCCGCGGCCGCCCCACGGCCAGCAGTGCGACCAGCTCCCCACCGCGCAGCCAGCACACCGACCAAGAGGCGCCGGCCGGATCGCCGCGCCACACGAGCGTGTCGGCGCCCGCGTGGTGGCCCGCGTACTGCACGAACCGGCCGAACTGCTCGGACCAGAAGTAGGGCACCGGATCGTAGATCGGGCCCTCGGCGGCCCCCTCGACGATGTCCGCGGCGACGGTCCGCGGGCCCTGGAGGGCGTTGTCCCAGTGGTGGATGAGCAGCCGCTCCCCGTACCGGGTGGAAGGGAAGGAGGCGCAGTCGCCGACCGCGTACACGTCCGGCCGGGAGGTGCGCAGCCGCTCGTCGGCGCGGACCGAGCCGTCCGGGCAGAGTTCGACGCCCGAGCCCGCCAGCCAGGCGGTGGTGGGCCTGGCGCCGATCCCGACCAGTACGGCGTCCGCGGTCAGCCGTGTGCCGTCCGCCAGGAGCACCGCGCCCGCCTCGACCGCCGCCACGCGCGCGTCGGTCATGAGCCGGGTGCCGCTCGCGGCGTACCAGTCCGTCATGTGCTCGGCGATCTCGGCTGGCAGGGCTCCGGCCAGCGGCCGGTCGGCGGCCTCGACGACGGTGACCGCGCAGCCCGCCTCGCGGGCCGCGGTCGCGAACTCGGCGCCGATCCAGCCCGCGCCGACCACGACCACGCGCCGGCGGCCCTCCAGGACGGGCCGCAGCCGCTCGGCGTCGTCGAGGGTGCGCAGCAGGTACACGCCGGGTACGGCGTCGGTGCCAGGCAGCGTGACGGGCTCGGCGCCGGTGGCGATGACGAGCCGGTCGTACGCGACGGGCCCTTCGGCGGTCTCCACGAGGTGCTCTCCGGGGCGCAGCGCCGTGACGCGGCGGCCGAGCTCCAATTCGATGCCCAGTGCGGGGAAGTCGACCTCGAAGGCCGAGCCCTCCGCCGTGCCCAGAAGCACGGCCTTGGACAACGGCGGCCGGTCGTACGGCTGGTGGGGTTCGGCGCCCAGCAGCGTGACCCGCCCCTTCCACCCCTGCTCGCGCAGCGCGACCGCGGTCTGCACCCCGGCCATGCCCGCGCCCACGATCAAGACCCGCCCCGTCGCGTGCTGCCTGTCCTCGCTCACACGATCACTCTAGGACGGCGAACCCCCGGAGCGACCCCGGTCCACCGTTCCGATTCCGGAAGTCGGGACCGGCTTCCCCGCGCGTGTGCTGACGGACGTCCGGTGAACCGGTCAGGGGGACCACTCCCTTACCGGGCTCGGTGGGAGGCGTTAGGGTGGCGGGCCTAGAGCACTCGCGGGAGCCCGGGCGGACCGGGCTGAGAGGGAGGCTGAGCGGCCTCCGACCGTACGAACCTGATCCGGGTCATGCCGGCGAAGGGAGGGGCTGGACGGCCATGCACGCGCCGGAAAGCAGGAGTTCAGGCAGCGCAGGCGCGCGCGCCTCGTACGACGTCCTCGTCATTGGGGGCGGGATCATCGGGCTGGTGACGGCCTGGCGTGCGGCGCAGCGTGGGATGCGGGTCGCCGTCGCGGATCCGGAGCCCGGCGGCGGGGCCGCCCAGGTGGCGGCCGGGATGCTCGCGGCGGTCACGGAGCTGCACTACGGCGAGGAGGCCCTGCTGGGGCTCAACCTCGCCTCGGCGGCGCGCTATCCGGCGTTCGCCGCAGAGTTGGCGGAGGCGAGCGGGCAGGACGTCGGCTACCGCGCCTGCGGGGCGCTGGCCGTGGCCCTGGACGCCGACGACCGGGCGCATCTGCGTGAGCTGCACGCCCTGCAGCTGCGCCATGGCCTGGACGCGCAGTGGCTGACGGGGCGCGAGTGCCGCCGGCTGGAGCCGATGCTCGCGCCGGGCGTACGCGGTGGGCTGCGCGTGAACGGCGATCACCAGGTCGATCCCCGGCGGCTCACGGCAGCGCTTGTGACGGCCTGCGAGCGGGCCGGGGTGACCCTGGTCCGCCGCGCCGCCGCACGGCTGTCAGCCGCCCGTGCAAGGGCTTCAGGGGTCGTCCTGGACGACGGCACGGAGGTCGCCGCCGGTCAGGTCGTGCTCGCCGCGGGCAGCGGCAGCGGGCGGCTCGCCGGGGTTCCGGAGGAGGTGCTGCCGCCGGTCCGGCCCGTCAAGGGCCAGGTGCTGCGGCTGCGCGTGCCCGCGGCCTACGCGCCGTTCCTGTCCCGGACCGTACGGGCCGTGGTGCGCGGCGGGCACATCTACCTCGTACCGCGCGAGAACGGCGAGCTGGTGGTCGGCGCGACCAGCGAGGAGATGGGCTGGGACACCACGGTCACCGCGGGCGGCGTCTACGAACTGCTACGGGACGCGCACGAGTTGCTGCCCGGCATCACCGAGCTGCCGCTCGTGGAGACCGGTGCCGGGCTGCGGCCCGGCTCTCCCGACAACGCCCCCCTCATGGGCCCGACGGCGCTGCCCGGGCTCCATCTGGCCACCGGCCACTACCGCAACGGCGTGCTGCTGGCCCCGGTCACCGGGGACGCGATGGCCGAGGTGCTGGCCACCGGCGAACTGCCCGGTGAGGCCCGGGCGTTCTCGCCCCGCCGCTTCGGCAGGCCCGTATCCCCCGTACCCCAGGAGCAGCCCGTATGAGCACCGTTTCCGTGAACGGGGAGCCCCGAACGGTCCCCGAGGGGACCACGCTCGACCGGGTCGTCGCGGCCCTGACCACCGCGCCCTCGGGCGTCGCCGCGGCCCTCAACGAGACCGTCGTACCGCGCGGTCAGTGGCCCGCCACCCCGGTGGGCGACGGCGACCGCGTCGAGGTCCTCACCGCCGTACAGGGAGGCTGATCCGCGGCCATGGCAGACGATCTCCTCACCATCGGCGGCACCGCCTTCTCCTCCCGGCTCATCATGGGCACGGGCGGGGCGCCGAGCCTCGAGACCCTGGAGCGGGCGCTCGCCGCCTCCGAAACCGAGCTGACCACCGTGGCCATGCGCCGCCTGGACCCGACCGTGCAGGGCTCGGTGCTGTCCGTGCTCGACCGGCTCGGCATCCGCGTGCTGCCCAACACCGCCGGGTGCTTCACGGCCGGCGAGGCCGTGCTGACCGCCCGGCTGGCCCGGGAGGCCCTGGGCACCGGCTGGGTCAAGCTGGAGGTCGTGGCGGACGAGCGCACGCTGCTGCCCGACCCCGTCGAGCTGCTGGACGCGGCGGAGACCCTGGTGGACGACGGCTTCACCGTGCTGCCGTACACCAACGACGACCCGGTGCTGGCGCGGAAGCTGGAGGACGTGGGCTGTGCGGCGATCATGCCGCTCGGCTCCCCCATCGGCTCGGGCCTCGGCATCCGCAACCCGCACAACTTCCAGCTGATCACCGAGCACGCGCGCGTACCGGTGATCCTCGACGCGGGCGCGGGCACGGCCTCCGACGCGGCGCTGGCCATGGAGCTGGGCTGTGCGGCGGTGATGCTCGCCTCGGCGGTCACCCGCGCGCAGGAGCCGGTGCTCATGGCCAAGGCAATGCGGCACGCAGTCGAGGCGGGGCGGCTGGCCCGGCGGGCGGGCCGCATCCCGCGCCGCCACTTCGCCGAGGCCTCCTCCCCCGCCGAGGGCCTTGCCGTACTGGACCCGGAGCGCCCGGCCTTCGGCTAGCGGCTAGCTTGGACAGCGAGGTCCGGACACCGGAGGAGGTCCTGTGGTCGCCGATCTGATCGAGCGCGAGGCTTACGTTCCCGCCCCGGTGGACCGGGTGTGGCGGGTACTGACCACGGCCGAACACATCCGCTCCTGGTACGCCTTCGGGGGCGCCGAAGTAGACCTGCGCGCGGGCGGGGCGGTGCGCTTCCGCTGGGACGAGCACGGGGAGTTCCACGCGCGCGTGGAGCTGGTCGAGCCGCCGCACCGGTTCGTGTTCAGGCTGGCCGCGAACCCAGACGAGCCGCCCGAGAAGAGCGACTCGACCCTGGTCGAGTTCACCATCCGGCCTGAGGGCGAAGGCAGCCGGGTGACGGTCAACGAGACGGGGATCGACGCCCTCTCGGTGCCGGAACCCGAGAAGGCACGGCACGCCGAGTACGCGGCCATGGCCTGGACCGCGGCCCTGGAGGAGCTGGGCGCGATCGCGGCGGCCTCCCACGGCTGACGTCCCCCGCCGCCGCCCGTCTCGGCCACGGTCGGTGATGTCGGTGGCGGCTCGTAGACTTCATCACCGTGGATACGACCCTGGACCCGCTTCTCGGGCATGTGCTCGACGGCCGCTACCGCGTGGACGCGCGGATCGCCGTCGGCGGCATGGCCACGGTCTACCGGGCCGTGGACACCCGCCTCGACCGGGTGCTGGCCCTGAAGGTGATGCACCCGGGCCTCGCCTCCGACGCCGCGTTCGTCGACCGGTTCATCCACGAGGCCAAGTCCGTCGCCCGCCTCGCCCACCCCAACGTCGTGGGCGTCTACGACCAGGGCACGGACGGCACGTATGTGTATCTGGCCATGGAGTACGTCGCCGGGTGCACCCTGCGCGACGTGCTGCGCGAGCGCGGCGCCCTGCGCCCCCGCGCGGCCCTGGACATCCTGGAGCCGGTCCTGGCCGCCCTGGGCGCGGCCCACCGCGCCGGTCTGGTGCACCGCGACATGAAGCCGGAGAACGTCCTCATCGGGGACGACGGCCGGGTCAAGGTCGCCGACTTCGGGCTCGTGCGGGCCGTGGACACCAACACCACCGCCTCCTCGGGGTCCCTGCTGGGCACCGTGTCCTATCTGGCGCCGGAGCAGATCGAGCACGGCACCGCGGACACGCGCGCGGACGTGTACGCGTGCGGTGTGGTGCTCCACGAGATGCTGACCGGCGCCAAGCCGCACGACGGCGGCACCCCGGCCCAGGTGCTGTACCAGCACCTGCACGAGGACGTCGCGCCGCCGTCCCGGGTCGCGCCGGGCGTGGCCCCCGCGCTGGACGACCTGGTGGTCTCCGCCACGGCCCGGGACCCCCGGCTGCGCCCCGCGGACGCCGTGGCCCTGCTGGCGGCCGCGCGCGAGGCCCGCGCCTCGCTCACGGACGGGCAGCTGGACGCGGTCCCGCCGAGTGCCCTGCCGGACCGGGGCACCGCCGGCTCCGAGGACCGTACGAGCGTCATCCCCCGGCCGGTCCCGAGCAGGGCGGCGGCCGAGGACGCCCTGAACCGGACCAGCATCCTGGCGATGCCCCCGCAGGAGCCGCCCGCCGGCCCGGCGCCCACGCGCGCGGGGCGGCGCCCGCCCCGGCGCGGCGTCCTCGCGCTCGTGGCGGCGCTGCTGCTGGTGTTCGGCGTGGGCGCGAGCGTCTGGTACATCAACTCGGGCCAGTTCACGCGCGTGCCGGGCGTTCTGCGGCTGCCGCAGCAGGAGGCCGAGCGGAAGCTGGCGGCGGCGGGGCTCGATGTACGGGCCGAGCAGGAGCACAGCGATGTCGTGCCGCGCGGGCAGGTGATCGAGACGGATCCCGGCCGCGGTGCACGCATCCGCGGCAACGGCACCGTCACGATCGTCGTCTCCCAGGGACCGGAGGTCGTGAAGGTCCCGGACCTGGAGGGCAGACCGCTGTCCAAGGCCCGGGACGAGCTGCGGAACGCCGGCCTGACGCCGGGCACCGTCACCTGGGTGTTCAGCGACAAGGTCGCCCAGGGCTCGGTCCTCCGTACGGAGCCGGGCGCCGGGATCAAGCGGAAGCCGGGCACGGCGGTCGCGGTCGTCGTCAGCAAGGGCGAGCCCGTCGAGGCGCCGGACGTGACGGGCGACTCCCCCGGGGAGGCCACCCGCAAGCTGCGCGAGGCCGGGCTCAAGGTCGAGGTCGAGACCGAGCGGGTCTTCTCCGAGCAGGAGAAGAACACCGTCGCCGAGCAGTCGCCGGGCGGGGACACACCGCTGGCGCGGGGCGACAAGGTCACGCTGACCCTCTCCAAGGGCCCGGAGATGGTCGAGGTGCCGGACGTCGAGGGCAAGAGCGCCGACGAGGCCGAGGAGGAGCTGAGGGCGGCGGGGTTCGACGTCGAGGTGTCCCGGTTCTTCTTCGGCGACACGGTCTGGGACCAGTCCGTGGACGGCGGCGAGAAGGCCCCCAAGGGCTCCACGGTCACCATCCGGGTCCGATGACCGACTCGCGGAGCGGTGCCCGCCGCAACCCCGTCGGCAGCCACGTCCCGGTGGCCGGCGGGCTGGCCACCACCGGACTGGCGTACGCGCGCGAGATCGGCGCGGAGACCGTGCAGGTCTTCGTCGCGAACCCGCGCGGCTGGGCCACGCCACCCGGGAACCCCCGTCAGGACGAGGCGTTCCGGGAAGCCTGCACCGAGGAGTGCCTACCGGCGTACATCCACGCCCCGTACCTGATCAACTTCGGCTCCCACACCGCCGCGACGGCCGATCTCTCGGTGACCTCGCTGCGGCACTCGCTGCGCCGCGGCCGGGCCATCGGCGCGCTGGGCGTCGTGGTCCACACCGGCTCGGCGACCGGCGGGCGGCCGCGGGAGGTGGCACTGGCGCAGGTACGGGAGCTGGTGCTGCCGCTCCTGGAGGAGCTGACGGACGAGGCGGACCCCTGGCTGCTGCTGGAGCCGACGGCGGGCCAGGGCTCGTCGCTGTGCTCGCTCGTCGAGGACCTCGGCCCGTACTTCGAGGCGCTGGACCACCATCCGCGGCTGGGCGTCTGCCTGGACACCTGCCACGCCTTCGCGGCCGGCCACGACATGGCGGGACCGGGCGGAGTCAAGGCGCTCCTGGACGAGTTGGTGGTCACGGTCGGCGAGGGCCGGCTGAAGCTGATCCACTCGAACGACTCCAAGGACGTGGCGGGGGCGCACAAGGACCGGCACGAGAACATCGGCGCGGGCCACATCGGTACCGGTCCCTTCGGGGACCTGTTCCGGCACCCCGCGACCGAGGGCGTGCCACTGGTGATCGAGACACCCGGCGGCAAGGTCGGGCACGCGACGGACGTGGCCCGGCTCAAGGACTTGCGGAATACCCTCGGGGGGTATTGAGTTCAAGGTGAGCGACCGGGACCGGGACCGAGGTCAGGACCAGAATCGGAACCAGGACCCGGGCCAGGATCGGGACCAGCATGGGGGCTCACCATGGACCACACCGACGCCACTCACCAGGACGCCCACAGCGACCACGGCGAGCACGCCCACCACGGCGCCGCGGACTGGCCGACGGCGGCGCGGGCCACCCTGCACTGCCTAACCGGCTGCGCGATCGGCGAGGTGGTGGGCATGGCGATCGGCACCGCCCTCGCCTGGCACAACGCCCCGACGATGGCCCTCGCGATCGTGCTCGCCTTCTTCTTCGGCTACTCGCTGACCCTGTACGCGGTGCTCAAGGCGGGTGTCGGGATCAGGGCCGCGGTGAAGGTGGCGCTGGCTGCCGACACCGTCTCGATCGCCGTCATGGAGCTGATCGACAACGCGGTGATCGCGGTGACTCCCGGCGCCATGGAGGCACAGCTGTCGGATTGGCTGTTCTGGGGTGCGCTGGCCGTCGGCTTCGCGATCGCCTTCGTGGTCACGACACCCATCAACAAGTGGATGATCGGCCGCGGCAAGGGCCACGCGGTGGCGCACCAGTACCACTAGGCACCGCACACACCGGCACCACTAGGTACTAGGAGCCGGATTCCCCAGGTGCCGGGGGCCGATTCGGGGGCCGGACCCCGGAGGAGCCGGTCCTAGAGTTCCGGACCGTCGCCCGGCTCCTCCTGGTAGGAGTAGCGCTGCTCCTGCCACGGGTCGCCGATGTTGTGGTAGCCGCGCTCCTCCCAGAAGCCGCGGCGATCCGCCGTCATGTACTCAACGCCGCGGACCCACTTGGGGCCCTTCCAGGCGTAGAGGTGCGGGACGACCAGCCGGACCGGGAAGCCGTGCTCGGCGGTGAGGAGTTCGCCGTCCTTGTGCGTGGCGAAGATCGTCCGCTCGGTGTCGAAGTCGGCGAGCCGGAGGTTGGAGCTGAAGCCGTACTCGGCCCAGACCATCACGTGGGTGACCTCGGGCGCGGGCGGCGCGAGCTCCAGGAGCGTACGGGCGGCGACCCCGCCCCATTCGGCCCCCAGCATGCTGAACTTCGTCACGCAGTGGAGGTCGCCGAGGACCGTGGAATACGGCAGGGCCGAAAACTCCTCGTGGTCCCAGCAGTGCTTGCCGCCGCCCGAGGTGGCGCCGAAGACGCTGAACTCCCAGCGATCGGGGCGGAACTTGGGGACCGGGCCGTAGTGCGTTACCGGCCAGCCGCGCTGGAGGCGCTGCCCCGGAGGGAGCTCGGCCTGTGCCCCTTCGCGGCTTTCCGGCTGACCCATGCCTCCATGGTGACAGACCGGGAAGGGTGGTCGTGACCAGGGCAATGCCGATTCGGGCAACTCGTACTAAGCATGCACTTACTGGATCAGGCCGTCAGGCGGTGCGAGGATGCGCGCATCCCGCCGTCCTGTCTGGAAGGAGCCGCTGCGATGCAGGGCGACCCCGAGGTCATCGAGTTCCTCAACGAACAGCTGACCGCCGAGCTGACCGCGATCAACCAGTACTTCCTGCACGCCAAGCTGCAGGAGAACAACGGCTGGACGAAGCTCGCGAAGTACACGCGCTCCGAGTCCTTCGACGAGATGAAGCACGCGGAGGTGCTGACCGACCGCATCATCTTCCTGGAGGGGCTGCCCAACTACCAGCGCCTGTTCCACGTACGGGTGGGGCAGACGGTCCGCGAGATGTTCGAGGTGGACCGGCAGATCGAGGTCGAGGCGATCGACCGCCTCAAGCGCGGGGTCGAACTGATGCGAGCCAAGGGCGACATCACCTCGGCCAACATCTTCGAGTCGATCCTCGCCGACGAGGAGCACCACATCGACTACCTCGACACCCAGCTGGAGCTGCTGGACCAGCTCGGGGAGGCGCTGTACCTCGCGCAGCTCATCGAGCAGCCGGACAGCTGACAGCCAAGGCCTCGGGTGGTGGCCAAGCCTCGGGGCCCGAGACAGGGTCCGCGGAGGCTCTGAGGGCCGGCGGTCGGGAGCCGGGAGCGATTACGCGGCTTCGGCCGCCAGCCCCGTATCCGCGGGGAGCACCACGTCGGCGGCGAGAGCGGCCGCGGGCTCACCCTGGTCCAGGAGTTCGCGCCGGGGGCAGGCGCCGCGGCCGAGGATGGCCTGGATGCGGCGGACACACGATCCGCAGTCGGTCCCGGCCTTGCAGGCGCCGGCGATCTGGCGGGGCGTGCAGGCCCCGGTCTCCGCATGCGCGCGCACCTGCTTCTCGGTGATACCGAAGCAAGAGCAGACGTACACGCGGATCTCCCAGCCGATGATCAGTGAGGTAATCCTTACCTTACCTGCCCTGGGAGGTGCCGACAATGCCGTGGGGCACGGATCACTGTGATCCGTGCCCCACGACGTCGCAACAAGGAGCGGCTTACTGGTCCCGGTACATCTCCGCGACCAGGAAGGCCAGGTCCAGCGACTGGCTGCGGTTGAGCCGGGGGTCGCAGGCCGTCTCGTAGCGCTGGTGCAGGTCGTCGACGAAGATCTCGTCGCCGCCGCCCACGCACTCGGTGACATCGTCACCGGTCAGCTCGACGTGGATGCCGCCCGGGTGGGTGCCCAGGCCCTTGTGGACCTCGAAGAAGCCCTTGACCTCGTCGAGCACGTCGTCGAAGCGGCGCGTCTTGTGGCCGGAGGCCGCCTCGAAGGTGTTGCCGTGCATCGGGTCGCACACCCACGCCACCTGGGCGCCGGACGCGGTGACCTTCTCGACCAGCTCGGGGAGCCGGTCGCGGATCTTGTCCGCGCCCATCCGCGTGATGAACGTCAGGCGGCCGGGCTCGCGCTCGGGGTCGAGCCGGTCGATGAGCGTCAGCGCTTCCTCGGGCGTCGTGGTCGGGCCCAGCTTCACGCCGATCGGGTTGCGGATCCTGCTCGCGAACTCGATGTGCGCGCCGTCCAGCTGGCGGGTCCGCTCGCCAATCCAGACCATGTGGCCGGAGACGTCGTACAGCTCGCCGGTGCGCGAGTCCGTACGGGTCAGGGCCGACTCGTAGTCGAGGATCAGCGCCTCGTGGGAGGAGTAGAACTCGACCGTCTTGAACTCCTCGGGGTCCACCCCGCAGGCGTTCATGAAGTTCATGGCGCGGTCGATCTCGCGGGCCAGGGCCTCGTAGCGCTGCCCGGACGGGGAGGACTTCACGAAGTCCTGGTTCCAGGCGTGCACCTGGCGCAGGTCGGCGTAGCCGCCGGTGGTGAAGGCCCGTACGAGGTTCAGCGTGGCGGAGGAGGCGTGGTACATCCGCTTCAGCCGCTCGGGGTCCGGCGTGCGGGCCTCGGGGGTGAACTCGAAGCCGTTGACGGAGTCGCCGCGGTAGGTCGGCAGGGTCACGCCGTCGCGGGTCTCGGTCGGCTTGGAGCGGGGCTTGCTGTACTGGCCGGCGATCCGGCCGACCTTCACCACCGGCACGGAGCCGGCGTAGGTCAGCACGGCGCCCATCTGCAGCAGGGTCTTGAGCTTGTTGCGGATCTGGTCCGCGCCCACCGCGTCGAAGGCCTCGGCGCAGTCGCCGCCCTGCAGCAGGAACGCCTCGCCGCGGGCGACGGCTCCCAGGTGGGCGCGCAGCTGGTCGCACTCGCCCGCGAAGACGAGCGGAGGATACGACTCGAGGTCCGCGATGACATCACGCAGAGCCTCGGTGTCGGGCCACTCGGGCTGCTGCGCCGCGGGGAGGTCTCGCCAGGTGTTGCCACCGGCCTGGGTTTCAGCGTTCACGGTCACGTGTCAACACTACGGGGTCCCGCGGGGTGCCCCGGCCCCGGACCAGAACATGAGACGGCTGGTACGCGGGTCGAGACGGCCCGCTGCCGGGGTTCCGGACCTGTTCGCGCGGCAGATCACGGCCTGGTGGTGGACCGCTTCTCCGGCGGCCCACCGACCGCGCGTACCCGCGAGACCGGCGCGGAGGCCGCCGCCCGAGGGGCGGCCTCCGGTGTCCGGGGCTCAGCCGAAGAGTGGGGCTCGGCCGAAGGGTGGGGCTCAGCCGAAGAAGACGCCGATCTCCTCGTACAGTTTCGGGTCCACCGTCTTCAGCTTGGCCGTGGCCTCGGCGATGGGGACGCGGACGATGTCCGTGCCGCGCAGGGCGACCATCTTCCCGAAGTCGCCCTCGTGCACGGCGTCGATCGCGTGCAGCCCGAAGCGGGTGGCGAGCCAGCGGTCGAACGCGCTGGGGGTGCCGCCGCGCTGGACGTGGCCGAGGACGGTCGTCCGCGCCTCCTGCCCGGTCCTGCTCTCGATCTGCTTGGCGAGCCATTCCCCCACGCCCGAGAGCCGGACGTGCCCGAAGGAGTCCAGGGAGCCGTCCTTGAGGACCATCTCGCCGTCCTTGGGCATGGCGCCCTCGGCGACGACCACGATCGGCGCGTAGCGGATCTTGAATCGGGACTCGACCCAGGCGCAGACCTGGTCGAGGTCGAAGCGCTGCTCGGGGATGAGGATGGCGTTGGCGCCGCCCGCGAGGCCCGAGTGCAGAGCGATCCAGCCCGCGTGACGGCCCATCACCTCGACCACCAGCACGCGCATGTGGGACTCGGCGGTGGTGTGGAGGCGGTCGATGGCCTCGGTCGCAATGTTGACGGCGGTGTCGAAGCCGAAGGTGTAGTCGGTGGCGGAGAGGTCGTTGTCGATGGTCTTGGGCACGCCGACGCAAGGGATGCCGTACTCGCCCGAGAGGCGCGCGGCGACGCCCAGGGTGTCCTCGCCACCGATCGCGATCAGGGCGTCCACCTCGTGCTTGGCGAGGTTCTCCTTGATCCGGCGGATCCCGTCCTCCTCCTTGAGGGGGTTGGTCCGCGAGGACCCCAGGATGGTGCCGCCCCTGGGGAGGATGCCGCGCACGGCGGGGATGTCCAGCGGCACCGTGACGCCGTCCAAGGGGCCGCGCCAGCCGTCGCGGTAACCCGTGAACTCGTAGCCGTACTCCTGGGTTCCCTTCCGGACGATGCCGCGGATGACCGCATTGAGCCCGGGGCAGTCGCCGCCACCGGTCAGAACTCCGACCCGCATGGGTTCTTCCCTTCTCCCTCATGAGCGCATGGACGCAACGCGGTCACGCTAACGGTGATCCAGGTCACAAGGGGATGGGACGTACAGGGCGGTTCCGGTGAATTCGAAGGGAGTTGGGGGCGCACGGGGTCACTCGTACGAGTCGCCCCCTAGGAGCGGTCCCGCGAAACCGGCCTCTTAGGAGCGGCCCTCGCGAACCGGCCCCCTAGGAGCGGTCCTCGCGAAACCGGCCCTTAGGAAGCGGCCCAGCGGGACCGGCCCCTTGGGAGCCGCCTGCGGAACCGGCTTCTCAGGAGTCCTCGTCCAGACCGCGCGCGATCGCATACCGGACCAGCTCAACACGGTTGTGGAGCTGGAGCTTGCCCAGGGTGTTCTGGACGTGGTTCTGCACGGTGCGGTGCGAGATGACGAGCCGTTCCGCGATCTGCTTGTACGAGAGGCCCTTGGCGACCAGGCGCAGCACCTCGGTCTCGCGGTCGGTGAGCCGGGGCGCGTTCGGCTCGTGGGGGGCCGCGGGGGCCGGGTCGGCGGCCAGCCGCCGGTACTCGCCAAGCACCAGGCCGGCCAGGCCCGGGGTGAAGACCGGGTCACCCACGGCGGTCCGGTGCACCGCGTCCAACAGCTCGTCCGCGCCCGCCGACTTGAGGAGGTAGCCGGTGGCGCCGGACTTGACCGCCTCCAGGACGTCCGCGTGCTCGCCGCTCGCGGAGAGCACCAGCACCCTGAGGGCGGGGAGGGCCCGTACGAGCTCCTTGCAGACGCGGACTCCGGGCATGCCGGGCAGGTTGAGGTCCAGGACCAGGACGTCGGGGGCGGCGGCCTTCGCCCGGCGGACGGCCTGCGGGCCGTCGCCCGCGGTCGCCACCACGTCGAACCCGGCCGCCTCCAGGTCGCGGGCCACCGCGTCCCGCCACATGGGGTGGTCGTCGACGACCATGACCTTGATGGGCGCCTTCGCCGGTGCCTCGTCGGCCGTGGCGCCGGCGCCGGCCGTGCCGTCTGCGCCGTCCGCGCCGCCTGTGTCGCGGGTGTTGCCTGTGCTGCGGGTGTCGCCGTTCGCCGCTTCGCTCATCGTTCCGCCTCGCTCGCCCCGGAAACCCCCGGCTCCCGGGGAACCCTCAACTCGACCTCCGTGCCCTGCTCCGGAACGGACAGCAGCTCGGCGGTGCCGCCCAACTCCCGCAGCCGGCCCCGGATCGACAGCGCGACCCCCATCCGCCCCTCCCGCTCGGCCGCCGCGAGCCGCCCCTCGGGGATGCCCGGTCCGTCGTCCCGTACGGTCACGACGACCGCGTCCGGCTCGTCCTCCAGCAGGATCCACGCCTGTGCGCCCGCGCCCGCGTGGCGGCGGACGTTGTCCAGTGCCGCTCCCACCGCCGCCGCCAACTCCCGTGCGGGAGCGGCCTCCAGGAGCACCGGCGCGCCCGGCTCGGCCAGCGAGACCCGGGCGGCGGCGTACGGGGCGAGCAGCCGCCGTACGTCCACGGGCTCCGGGGAGGTGCGCGCGCCCGGAACCGGTCCGCCCGCGACCAGGGTGCGCAGGGCCACCTCCTGCTCGCCCGCCATCCGCCCGAGTTCGGCCGCCTCGCCGCCGATCTTCGCGCCGCGCCGCTGCACCATCGCCAGCACCTGCAGGACGCTGTCGTGGATGTCGCGGGCCAGCCGCTCCCGTTCGCGCGTGGCCGCCTCGATCTGGAGGGCGCGGGCCAGGGTCCGCTCACTGGCGCGGGCCACCTCGACCACGTAGCCGATCGCCACGCTGGCGACCCACACCAGGACGACGTTGTGGACCGTGTCGCGGGCGAACTCGCCACGCTCGTAGAGGTTGGCGGCGGCGACCAGCGCGGAGGCGACGGCGGCCCAGCGCCAGCCGCCCTTGATGGCGAAGCCGAGGACGGCGCCTGCCGTCCAGATGGACGGCAGGGTGTTGCCGCCGTCGGCGATCCGGGCGGGCGTGTCCACGACGGGCGTGAGGAGTATGCCCGTCAGCGCGACCGCGAGATCAGTGACCAGGAACCGCTTCGTGCAGCGCTCGGGCGAGGTCACCCGGCGCCAGGTCAGGCCCGTCCAGACGACGAGCACGGCCAGGTAGGCCGCGGCGCCGAGCGGATGGGCGTACCGCTCGTAGGAGAGGGCCAGCAGGCCCACGGCGTACGCGGCGGTGAGGACGCGGTAGCCGGTCAGGGCGCGCCACAGCGGCAACTCGACCGACATCCGCAGAACTCTCTCGCGCGGCCGCGGCCCACCCTGCGACGGGCCGTCCCGCGACGGGTCGCCCTGCCGCGGACCATCCTGCGACGGTTCGCCCTGCCGCGGGCCGGCCTGCCACGGACCGCCCTTCCCCTGGGCCATCTCCCCCTCAACTCCCCCGGATGCGGCGCGGTCTACGCCCCGTCCGCCTCGTCCTGCGCGGACCGCTTCGCCGCCTCCGCGATCAGGCGTTTGGCCACGGTCGCGTAGATGTCGACGTACTCCTGGCCGGACAGCTTCATGATCTCGTACATCACCTCGTCGGTGACCGAGCGGAGGATGAAGCGGTCGCCGTCCATGCCCATGTAGCGGCTGAAGTCCAGCGGCTTGCCGATGCGGATGCCGGGCCTGATCATCTTCGGCACGACCTTGCCGGGCGGCTGTACCTTCTCCGTGTCGATCATCGCGACCGGGATGACCGGGGCGCCGGTGGCCAGGGCCACGCGCGCGAGGCCGCCCGGCTTGCCGCGGTAGAGGCGGCCGTCGGGCGAGCGGGTGCCCTCCGGGTAGATGCCGAACAGCTCGCCGCGCTCCAGCACGTCGATCCCGCTCCTGACCGCCGCCTCGCCCGCGCCACGCGCGCCCGAGCGGTCCACCGGGAGCTGGCCCACACCCTTGAAGAAGGCGGCGGTGAGCTTGCCCTTCACTCCGGGCGTCGTGAAGTACTCGGCCTTGGCGATGAAGGTGACCTTGCGGTCGAGGACCGCGGGCAGGAAGAAGGAGTCCGAGAACGACAGGTGGTTGCTCGCGAGGATCGCGGGTCCCTCGGCCGGGACGTTCTCCAGCCCCTCCACCCAGGGCCGGAAGGCGAGCTTCAGCCCTCCGCCGATCGTCAGCTTCATCGCGCCGTACAGCAACCGGGGACCTCCTGTGTCCGACGCGAAGAACCTTAGCCTGCGCACCCGCGCGCCGGGGCGCGAGGCCGGGCGCACGGCCCGCGGGGCCGGCGGGGGCCTGCGGGTCCTTCGGGCCTACCCGCTGTCAGTCCCGTCGCGTACGGTGAAGTCACACCGCACAGCCCGTTCCGTATGCCGTACGCCCACACCCACAGGAGGTCTCAAGGTGCCGGTCCTCCCCGGAGCCGAGCCGTTCCGCCACGAGGGCGGAGAGATCGGCGTGCTCCTCTGCCACGGCTTCACCGGCTGCCCGCAGTCGCTGCGCCCCTGGGCCGAGTTCCTGGCCGAGCGGGGGCTCACCGTGTCCCTGCCACTACTGCCCGGGCACGGCACGCGCTGGCAGGACCTCCAGCTCACCGGCTGGCAGGACTGGTACGCGGAGGTGGACCGCGAGTTCCGCGCGCTGAGCGAGCGGTGCGAGCGGGTCTTCGTCTTCGGGCTCTCAATGGGCGGGGCGCTCGCGCTGCGGCTCGCCGCGCGGCACGGGGACGCGGTGTCGGGTGTGGTGGTCGTCAACCCGGCCAACAAGGTGCACGGCCTGGCCGCGCACGCGCTGCCGGTCGTGCGGTATCTGGTGCGGTCGACCAAGGGGCTGGCCGACGACATCGCGAAGGACACCGGCACCCACGAACTCGGCTACGACCGGGTGCCGCTGCACGCGGCGCACTCGCTACGGCGGTTCTTCCAGCGGGTCGACTCCGAACTGCCGCAGGTCACACAGCCGTTGCTGCTGCTGCGCAGCCCGCAGGACCACGTGGTCCCGCCGGCCGACTCGGCGCGCGTCCTCAGCCGCGTCTCCTCGACCGACGTCACCGAGACGCTCCTGGAGCGCAGTTACCACGTGGCGACGCTCGACCACGACGCGGAGCGGATCTTCCAGGACTCGTACGAGTTCATCGGGCGGCTGGCGCCCGGAGCGGGGGCCGGCACCGTGGCCGGCGAGGAGACCAAGGAGACGGCGAACGGTGGCTGAGCACAACCCGGGGACGGGCCGCGAGGACGGCCACGAGCCGGTCGACGAGGACGCGGCGTGGGCGGCGATCGTCGCGGGGTACGGGAAGGAGCCGGCGGACTCCGAGTCGCCGGACGCGGAATCCGGCCTCCTGGGCGGGCAGTCCGGCGACGAGGCGACATCTCAGGCCGAGGGCTGTGACGGCGAGGGCGCCGGCGCCGGGGCCTCTGACGCCGAGAACTCCGACGCCGGGGACCGGGACGCCGAGAACTCCAACGCCGAGGCCCGGGACGCCGAGGAGAAGCCCTCCCCGGCCGACGCCGGGCTCCCTCCCCTGGGCTCCAGCGTCACGGTCATCCCGGCCCTGACCGGACCGCGCGACTGGTCGATCCCGCACGACGAGGACGAGGGCCACTTCGTGCCGCCGGAGCCGCCGCCGCTCCCGCAGGGCGACACGACGGCCAAGTTCGCCTGGCTCGCGGTCCTCGGCGGGCCGCTGCTGCTTCTGCTGACGGTGCTGCTGCGGTGGGACATGACGTGGTGGATCACCACCCTCGGCATCGGCGGCTTCCTGGGCGGCTTCGCCACCCTGATCGCCCGCATGAAGGACGACGATGACGAGGACCACAACGACCCGGGCCGCGGAGCGGTGGTCTGAGACGGCCTGCCTGGACTGCGACCGATTCGGCCGGTTCGGCCGGTTCGGCGCCGCCGGGCTC
>NZ_LIQY01000026.1:21876-22147 GCF_001418495.1 Streptomyces pathocidini
CCGCGGTGGTTGATCGCCATCGCGGCGGGGGGACTTTGGCTGGCGCGGCGTCGGGCCGCTTGGCGCAGGCGGGGGCGCTGCCGGAGAGGGCGGGCCTGTGGTCTCTCTCCTACGTTGCCGGGACTCGTACCGCGGCCAGGACCGGCAAGTGGTCCGTGGCAGCGCGTAGGTCCGAGTCCGTTACGCCCGGGAGGGGTTGGGGGACGCCGCAGGCCAGGATCTCCACGCCCTCAGTGGCGAAGATCGCGTCGATGCGCTGGGGCGGGTCGCC
>NZ_LIQY01000260.1 GCF_001418495.1 Streptomyces pathocidini
CCGGCAAACGAGACGGGCCCGGCCGGCCAGAGGTGCCCCCAGCCGGAGGGCGGCTGCGGCTTCACCGAGCAGGACGAGGCCCTGCTCGGCATCCTCGCCCAGCACGCCGCCATCGCCCTGACCAACGCCCGGCTGTACGAGCGAAGCCGCGAGCTGACCATCGCCGGCGAGCGCGCCCGTCTCGCCCACGAGCTGCACGACGCCGTCGCCCAGAAACTCTTCTCCCTGCGCCTCACCGCCCAGGCCGCGACCGCCCTCGTCGACCGCGACCCGGACCGAGCCAAGGGCGAGCTGCGGCAGGTGGCCGACCTCGCCGCGGAGGCCGCGGACGAACTGCGCGCCGCCGTCGTGGAGTTGCGCCCCGCCGCCCTGGACGAGGACGGTCTCGTCGCCACCCTCCGCACCCAGATCCAGGTCCTCGACCGCGCCCACACCGCCGCCGTCGCCTTCGCCGCCCACGGTGTACGGGCCCTGCCCGCCGCCCAGGAGGAAGCGGTGCTGCGGGTCGCCCAGGAGGCCCTGCACAACGCGCTGCGCCACTCCGGCGCGGCCGGGGTCGAGGTCACCCTCACCCGGAGCGGTTCCGGCGCGGTGCTCAGAGTCGAGGACGACGGCCGCGGATTCGACCCCTCCGCGGTCCGCCGCGCGGGCCGCCACCTCGGCCTGGTGTCGATGCGCGACCGCGCGGGCGGGGTCGGCGGAAGCCTGGCCGTGGAGTCGGCGCCCGGCAAGGGCACCGTGATCGAGTTGGAGGTGCCCGGTGGCTGAACAGCGGCGCGGCATCCGCGTACTGCTCGTCGACGACCACCAGGTCGTACGGCGCGGGCTGCGGACGTTCCTCGAAGTGCAGGACGACATCGAGGTGGTGGGGGAGGCGGCCGACGGGGACGAAGGCGTCGCGCGCGCCGAGGAGTTGCGCCCCGACGTCGTCCTCCTGGACGTCAAGATGCCCGGCACGGACGGCATCGAGGCGCTCCGCAGGCTGCGGGCCCTGGACAACCCCGCCAAGGTGCTCGTCGTCACCAGCTTCACCGAGCAGCGCACCGTCGTCCCCGCTCTGAGGGCCGGCGCTGCCGGTTATGTCTACAAGGACATCGACCCCGACGCCCTGGCCGGCGCCATCCGCTCCGTGCACGCCGGTCACGTACTCCTCCAACCCGAGGTCGCCGGCGCCCTGTTGGCCGAGGAGGAGACGCCGGGCGGGCAGGGGAGGGGCGGCACGCTCACCGAGCGGGAGCGCGAGGTGCTCGTCCTGATTGCCGACGGCCGTTCCAACCGGGAGATCGCCCGCGCGCTGGTGCTCTCGGAGAAGACCGTGAAGACCCACGTATCGAACATCCTCATGAAGCTGGACCTGGCCGACCGCACCCAGGCCGCGCTCTGGGCGGTACGCCACGGGGTGACGGACTGACCGGCGTGGCAGCGGGCCGATGGGCGCAGTAACGTTCCGTCAACATCCGTGTGCAGCACGGAGTTTGCCCTGTTCAGACCATCCCGAACAGCCTCTGAGCAGAGATTCATACTGTCGGGTGGATGTAGCCCGTACGGCGCAACTGGACGGGCGGCCGGGCGTTCTCCATGGCGTACCGCGGTGACCTACCGCGGAGACCGCTAGAGAGGGCAAGAAACGTGATGAACCTGAAGAAGGCCGCTGCCGCCATCCTGATCGCCGGTGGAGTCGTTGCCGCGGGTGCCGGCGCCGCCTCCGCCGCGGACGCCAGCGGTATGGCCGCGCAGTCGCCGGGTGCCGTCTCGGGCAACCTCGTCCAGGTCCCGGTCCAGGTCCCGGTCAACGCCTGCGGCACCACCGTCAGCGTCGTCGGTCTGCTGAACCCCGCCGGCGGCAACACCTGCGCCAACGGCTGATCACCGCCACGATCGTCATCGCGCGGCTCCGGCCGCGCAGACCGGCCCCCTGGGACACCGTCCCGCGGGGCCGGTCCCCGTTCCGTTCGCAGCCATCTGACTCTGGCAAATGCCCAGGTCACGTGGGGTGTGGGCCGATCGAGGGCTTCCGTTTCCGGTGCCGTGACGTCCCGGGATGCCACACGTTGCGCAGCACGTGATCTCGCGGTCGAGGTCACAACGTCTCAGCAGAAGGAAGTCTTATGAACACTGCGAAGAAGGCCGCCGTCGTCCTCGCCGCCACCGGTGCCGCCCTGGGCGCCACGGTCGGCGTCGCCTCTGCCAACTCCGGCGCGGAGGGCGTGGCGGCGCACTCGCCGGGCGCCATCTCCGGCAACGTCGTCCAGGTCCCGATCCACGTCCCGGTCAACCTCTGCGGGAACACGGTCAACGTCATCGCGGCCGCCAACATGGCCATCGGCAACACCTGCGGCAACAACAGCAGCACCAGCGAGAAGACCAACGTCGCCAAGAAGCACTGACGTCGAGCCCGGCTCGCCGGAAGGCCCCGCGGACCGCACGGTCCGCGGGGCCTTCGGTGTTCCCGTACCCCCTGCCGGCCCGGCGCCCACCGCTCAGTGCCGTTCCCGCTCCTCCACATACGCGTTGTAGGCCGCCACCTGCGCCCGCCGCGCCGTCCGCTCCACCGGGCGCAGCACCTCCGCCCGGGCCGCGATCTCCGATGCGCTCACCGCCGCCCCGTGCTCGCGCCCGCCGCCTGCCGCCTCCCCGGGCCCGTAGGCGATGTCGATCAGCGCGCCGACCCGCTGCGCCAGCTCCAACACCCTTACCGCGCGCGGCGGATAGCCCGGCGCCAGCACCTCGCGCCCGCGCTCGGTCCGCGCCCGGTACGCCTCGAGCGCCGCCTGCGCCACCGGCCCCGAACCGGCCACATCCAGCCGCGTCAGCAGCTCGGTCGCCTCCCGCAGCGCCTCCGCCAGCTCGCGCTCCGCCTCGCCGAGCGAGGGCACGTCCGCGGGCGGCGCGTCCCGTACCGGCAGGCAGTGCCACACCACCTCGATGTGCACATCGCCCTCGGGCCCCGCCTCGAACACCTCTGGTACGAGTCCCACCGGACGGCCGCCCGAGGCGACCACCGCCTCCTCGGCCTCCAGCGCCCGGGCGTTGAAGTCGGGCGGGCCGCTCAGCCCCAGCGGGTGCCCCGGGGCGGGCAGCGCCAGCCGCAGCCCGGTGACCCCGAGCGCCCGCAGTCGGCCGAGGCCGAGGCTCAGGCCGACCTGGCCGGTTTCGCCGGGGAGCCCTTCGATCCGGTGGAGCGCGTCCTCGCCGACGATCCGGTGCACCGCCTCATCAGGTGAGACGAGTCCGGCAATCAGGGCGTTTCCCCAGGCCGCGAGGCGTCCTGAGCGTGGTTCCGTGAGCATGGGACCAGCCTAAGGACTTGACCCCTCGGCCGGTGGCGTAGGTTTTCCCTGGGGACTGCGCCCACAGGCGCACGCGACGCGACAGCCGAGACTGGCCGAGATTGCATGGGAGAAAACGCGCTCATGAGCGATGTACTGGAGCTGGTGGACGTATCCGTGGTCCGCGAGGGCCGGGCTCTGGTGGACCAGGTCTCCTGGTCGGTCGCCGAGGGGGAGCGTTGGGTCATCCTCGGCCCCAACGGCGCCGGAAAGACGACCCTCCTCAACATCGCCTCCAGCTATCTCTTCCCGACCTCCGGCACCGCGCAGATCCTCGGCGAGAAGCTCGGCGGCGTCGACGTCTTCGAGCTCCGTCCGCGCATCGGCATGGCGGGCATCAACATGGCCGAAAAGCTGCCCCGCCGCCAGACCGTGCTGGAGACCGTGCTCACCGCGGCCTACGGCATGACCGCGCACTGGCACGAGAACTACGAGGACGTCGACGAGCGGCGGGCCCGCGCCTTCCTCGACCGGCTCGGCATGAACGACTACCTGGACCGCAAGTTCGGCACCCTCTCCGAGGGCGAGCGCAAGCGCACGCTGATCGCCCGCGCGATGATGACCGACCCCGAACTGCTGCTCCTGGACGAGCCGGCGGCCGGCCTCGATCTCGGCGGCCGGGAGGACCTCGTACGCCGCCTGGGCCGGCTCGCCCGCGACCCGTACGCGCCGTCCATGATCATGGTGACCCACCACGTCGAGGAGATCGCGCCGGGCTTCACCCACGTCCTGATGATCCGTCAGGGCAGGGTGCTCGCCGCCGGTCCCGTCGAGACCACGCTCAACTCCCGCAATCTGTCGCTGTGTTTCGGCCTCCCGCTCGTCGTGGAGCGCAACGGTGACCGGTGGACGGCCCAGGGCCTGCCGCTGTCCTCCTGAGGCTCGACCCACCGGCGTCCTGGTCCGGCCCTGATCGGCTTGGCTTGATCGGCTTGGCTTGATCGACCACTGTCCGGAACACGGCCACCACGCCTACGATGAGCCCGTGGATCCATGGGTGTGGTGGCTGATTGCCGCCGTTGGTCTCGGTATTCCTCTCGTCCTGACCGCGATGCCCGAGTTCGGGATGTTCGCCGTCGGAGCCGTCGCGGCGGCCGTCGTGTCCGTGCTGGGCGGTGGTACGACGGCCCAAGTCCTGGTGTTCTCCGGTGTGTCCATCGCGCTGATCGCCGTCGTGCGCCCGATCGCGGCCCGTCATCGCAGCCAGCGGCCCCAAGTGGCCAGCGGCATCGAGGCGTTGAAGGGCCGTCAGGCGATCGTCCTGGAACGGGTCGACAGCCAGGGCGGCCGCATCAAGCTCGCCGGCGAGATCTGGTCGGCCCGGACCTTCGACGCCGAGCAGGCCTACGAGGCGGGGCAGCAGGTCGACGTGGTCGACATCGACGGGGCCACCGCCATCGTGATGTGACGGACCGTAGGGTGTCCGGAAAGCATCGCCTGCGGGCGCGGGCTCTGAAAGAATCGATCATCAAGCAACCGAACGGGGCAGGGGAGCATCCGTGGAACCGATCATCATCGTCCTGATCATCCTGGTGGTGCTCGTCTTCATCGCACTCATGAAGACGGTGCAGGTCATCCCCCAGGCCAGCGCCGCCATCGTCGAGCGCTTCGGCCGCTACACCCGCACCCTCAACGCGGGCCTGAACATCGTCGTCCCGTTCATCGACTCCATCCGCAACCGCATCGACCTCCGCGAACAGGTCGTCCCCTTCCCGCCGCAGCCGGTCATCACCCAGGACAACCTGGTGGTGAACATCGACACCGTCATCTACTACCAGGTGACCGACGCCCGCGCCGCGACGTACGAGGTCGCCAGCTACATCCAGGCCATCGAGCAGCTCACCGTCACCACCCTCCGCAACATCATCGGCGGCATGGACCTCGAGCGGACCCTCACCTCCCGCGAGGAGATCAACGCGGCGCTGCGCGGCGTCCTCGACGAGGCCACCGGCAAGTGGGGCATCCGCGTCAACCGCGTCGAGCTCAAGGCGATCGAGCCGCCCACCTCCATCCAGGACTCGATGGAGAAGCAGATGCGCGCCGACCGCGACAAGCGCGCCGCGATCCTCCAGGCCGAGGGCGTCCGGCAGTCGGAGATCCTGCGCGCCGAGGGTGAGAAGCAGTCCGCCATCCTGCGCGCCGAGGGTGAGGCCAAGGCCGCGGCACTGCGCGCGGAAGGCGAGGCCCAGGCCATCCGCACCGTCTTCGAGTCGATCCACGCGGGCGACCCGGACCAGAAGCTGCTCTCCTACCAGTACCTCCAGATGCTGCCGAAGATCGCCGAAGGCGATGCCAACAAGCTCTGGATCGTGCCCAGCGAGATCGGCGACGCCCTCAAGGGGCTCAGCGGCGCCATCGGCAACTTCGGCCCGATGTCCGGCGGCAACTCCGCCTCTGGCCCGACGCCCCCCGCTCCGCGCCGCGAGCAGCCCCCGCTGGACTGACGCCCCGCCCGGCCTCAACTCCCAGGCCCCCGCCACGGTCTCCGCGGCGGGGGCCTCGGCCATGATCCGGACTGCGATCCCGACTGTGCTCCCAGCTGCAGTAGCAGTTGCGGTTGCGGTCCCGACGGGTCTCGGTACGCGGTCCCGAACGGGGTCTCGATACGTGGTCGCCTCCCGGCTGCGAGCGAACCTTCCGGCATGATCGTGCCGCAGGCCCGGGCCACACCTCATCGGCTCGGCCGGGGCGTGCGACGGAACAGACGGCACGGCGGAAGGCACAGCGTGGAACTCTGGGAGGCACTGGCCGTCCTCGCGGCAGGCATCGCGGCCGGCACCATCAACACCGTCGTCGGATCCGGCACATTGATCACCTTCCCCGTGCTGCTCGCCATCGGACTGCCACCCATCACGGCCAACGTCTCCAACTCTCTCGGCCTGGTCTTCGGCAACATCAGCGGCGCCTACGGCTACCGCCGCGAACTGCGCGGCCAGCGCCGCCGCCTCCTCCGCTTCGGCACCATGGCCCTCATCGGCAGCCTCACCGGCGCGGCCCTGCTGATCCTGCTGCCCCCGGAGGCCTTCGACACCATCGTGCCGGTCCTCATCGGCCTGGGCGTCGTCCTCGTCGCCCTCCAACCCCGGCTCGCCCGCGCCGTCCGGCGCCACCGTGAACACCACGGCACCGACACCCACCCCGACGGCGGCCCCCTGCTCCTGGTCGGCCTACTCCTGACCAGCGTCTATGGCGGCTACTTCGGCGCCGCCATGGGCGTCCTCTACCTCGCCCTGATGGGCATGCTCCTGCACGACGACCTCCAGCGCATCAACGCCGCCAAGAACCTCCTCGCCGTCGTCGTCAACAGCGTCGCCGTCCTCTTCTTCCTCTTCGTGGCCGACTTCGACTGGACCGCCGTCCTGCTGATCGCCGTCGGCTCGACCCTCGGCGGCCTGCTCGGCGCCACCGTCGGCCGCCGCCTTCCACCCACCGTGCTGCGCATCGTCATCATCGTGGTAGGCCTCGCCGCGATCGTCCGGTTGCTGCTCACCTGACCGGCAACCGGACGATCGCGGCG
>NZ_LIQY01000261.1 GCF_001418495.1 Streptomyces pathocidini
TGGACGGCGCCGTCCAGGGCCTCGCCGCGGGCCAGGCCGTGGACGATGAGCGCGAAGGCGCCGGCAGCGAGGTAGCCGGTGGGGTGGCCGTGGGTCTGGGCGGCGCACTCGACGGCGAGTTGGAAGACCAGTTGCGGTTCCCAGCCGACGAGCAGCCCGAAGGGCGCTGAGCGCATCACGGCTCCGCAGCCCTTGGAGGCGGGGTTCTTGGGGTTGGCAGGCGTGCCCATCACGTCGTCAGCGAGGCCGCCCAGGCAGGCGTCCCCGGGCGCGCGGCGGGCGTAGAGCCACTCCTCGCGGGCCAGCCAGCCGTCGGCCTCGCGCCGCTCGTCGGGGCCCCAGTCGCGCTGAGTGGCCGCCCACCGGAGGTGGGCGCGGTGGATGTCGGTGGGCGGGTGCCAGGCGCCGGTATCGCGGCGCACGTGGGCGCGGATGAGGCCGTCGACCGTGAAGAGGGTCATCTGGGTGTCGTCCGTCACGGCGCCGCGCCGCCCGTAGGCGGGCACGTAGTCCGTGACGCCGTCCGGGCCGTGCTCCTCGCGGATCTCCTGGAGGGAGGCGAACTCGATCCCGGCTCCCAGGGCGTCGCCGATCGCGCCGCCGAGCAGGCACCCGCGCACCCGCCCGCGGTAGTCCTGCTGCTCGGCCCGTCCCCAGACGGTGGTGGCCGCTACGCTCACGTCGTCCCCTTCCAGTGCCGGCCTGCCGTACGCGCCTCTCGTCCGCCCCCTGGGCCCGTGCCGGGCTCTTTGCTGGGCTCTTTGCTGGGCCGCAGCGTAATCGACCGAGATTGATCGATGTCGTCATCGATACGACCCCAAGACGCCCGAATCCGTTCACCTTCGGTTCCGGATTCGACCTGGCGGGCAAGGACCGTACGGGCTGGGCGAGCGCGGCACTGCTCACCGCCCTCGGGGTGGACCGCGGGGCGGTGATGACCGACTACCTCGCCAGCAACGTCTACCGCAAGGCCGAGAACGAGGCCACGCTGGCCCAACTGCCGCCCGCCCAGGCAGCGGTCTACAAGCCGCTGCTGGACGTGCGAGCGGAGTACCTGAACGCCTCCTCGACGAGGTCGAGCAGGCCTACGGCTCGTTCGACGCCTACCTGAAGGACGGACCCGGGCTGGACCGGCACGACGTACGGGAGCTGCGCCGCGCCCTGCTGACCGGCTGAGGATCCGGCTCCTAGGAGCCCCGGTCTTCCCCCGGGTCCTGGAGTCCCGGTCCCGCTCCTTAGGACCCGTCCCGCCTACTCCAGTACGGGCAGCAGTTCCGGAAGGTGGCCGTCCGAGGCGATGGCCGCCTTCCGGCGTTCCGGCGCCATCTCACCGTAGGTGGTGGTGCGTGGGCGGGACGGGCGGCCCGCGGCCTCGGCGATGGCGACCAGGTCCTTGATGGAGCGATACGAGCCGTAACCGGAGCCCGCCATACGGGAGATGGTCTCCTCCATGAGGGTGCCGCCGAGGTCGTTGGCGCCCGAGCGCAGCATCTCGGCCGCCCCCTCGGTGCCGAGCTTGACCCAGCTGGTCTGGATGTTGGGGATGTGCGGGTGCAGCAGGAGGCGGGCCATGGCGGTGACGGCCCGGTTGTCGCGCGTGGTGGGGCCCGGCCGGGCGATGCCCGCGAGGTAGACGGGCGCGTTGGTGTGGATGAAGGGGAGGGTCACGAACTCCGTGAAGCCACCCGTCTCCTGCTGGATCCCGGCCAGCAGGCGGAGATGGCCGAGCCAGTGGCGGGGCTGGTCCACGTGCCCGTACATCATGGTCGAGGAGGACCTGAGGCCCAGCTCGTGGGCGGTCTTGACCACCTCGATCCATGTGGCCGCCGGCAGCTTGCCCTTGGTGAGGATCCAGCGGACCTCGTCGTCCAGGATCTCGGCCGCTGTGCCGGGGATGGAGTCCAGGCCAGCCTCCTTGGCGGCGGTCAGCCACTCGCGGAGGGAAAGCCCGGTGCGGGTCGCGCCGTTGACGACCTCCATCGGTGAGAAGGCGTGCACATGCATGCCCGGGACCCGCTCCTTCACAGCGCGGGCGATGTCGAAGTACGCGGTGCCGGGCAGGTCCGGGTGGATGCCGCCCTGCATGCACACCTCGACCGCGCCCACGTCCCAGGCCTGCTGGGCGCGGTCGGCGACCTGGTCCAGGGACAGGGTGTAGGCGTCGGCGTCCGTGCGGCGCTGGGCGAAGGCGCAGAAACGGCAGCCGGTGTAGCAGACATTGGTGAAGTTGATGTTGCGGGTGACGATGTAGGTCACCTCGTCCCCGACCGCCGTGCGGCGCACGTCGTCGGCGACCCGGCACAGGGCGTCCAGGGCCGGTCCGTCGGCGTGGAAGAGGGCGAGGGCCTCGGCGTCGGTGAGCCGGGTGGGGTCGTCGGCCGCGGTCGCGAGGGCCGCCTTCACGTCCCCGTCGATCCGGGACGGGGCCATCCCCGGGGCGGCCGCCTCACGCAGCGCCTCCCAGTCGCCGTACACCTCGTCGAAGTCCCCGCGCCGCTCGTCGGTGCGGCCCTCGGTGTCGATGGTGCGGTGCAGGTCGGTGCGGCCAGAGGCGGTGAACCCCTCGTCCGGCTCCTGCCAGGGCAGCCCGGCGGGACACGCGCCCTCGCGCGCGAGGCCCGTCTCCGGGTCCACGAGCGCGCGCACGTGCGGGAGCAGGCGCGGGTCCAGCCACGGCTCGCCACGCCGGATGAACTCCGGGTAGATCGTGAGCCGTTCGCGCAGCTCGAAGCCGGACGCGCGCGTGCGCTCGGCCAGTTCGTCGATCTGCGGCCAGGGGCGCTCGGGGTTCACATGGTCCGGCGTCAGCGGCGAGACGCCGCCCCAGTCGTCGATCCCGGCGCCGATGAGGAGCGCGTACTCCGCGTCCACCAGGTTGGGCGGGGCCTGGATGCGCGCCGAAGGGCCCAGGATGTGGCGGGCCACGGCAATGGCGGCGGCCAGCTCCTCCAGCTCCGCGTCCGGTATCCCGCGCATGGCCGTGTCCGGCTTGGCGCGGAAGTTCTGGACGATGACCTCCTGGATGCCGTGGTAGGCGCGGGCTGTCCTGCGCAGCGCGAACAGGGAGTCGGCCCGCTCCTCGTAGGTCTCGCCGATCCCGATGAGAATCCCGCTCGTGAAGGGCACGTTGGAACGGCCGGCGTCCTCCAGGACCCGCAGCCGTACGGCGGGGTCCTTGTCCGGGGAGCCGTGGTGCGGGCCACCCGGTTGCGACCACAGGCGGTCGGCGGTGGTCTCCAGCATCATGCCCATGGAGGGGGCGACGGGCTTGAGGCGCTGGAGGTCGGTCCAGGACAGGACACCGGGGTTGAGGTGCGGCAGGAGCCCCGTCTCCTCCAGGACCCGGATCGCCATGGCCCGTACGTAGGCGAGCGTGTCGTCGTAGCCGTGCGCGTCCAGCCACTCGCGGGCCTCCGGCCAGCGGTCCTCCGGCCGGTCGCCGAGCGTGAACAGGGCCTCCTTGCAGCCGAGTTCGGCCCCCTGGTACGCGATCTCCAGGACCTCGTCCGGGGACAGGTACATGCCCGGGCTCCGGCCGGGAGGTGCCCCTGCCGCTGCCCTCTCGCGGCGGAGCTTGCCGGGGACGGTCGCGAACGTGCAGTAATGGCACTTGTCCCGGCACAACCGGGTCAGCGGAATGAAGACCTTGCGGGAGTACGTGATGACGCCGGGGCGGCCGGCGGCCTCCAGGCCGGCGTCCCGGACGCGCGCGGCGGACGCGCACAGGCCGGCGAGGTCCTCGCCCCGGGCCTGGAGCAGGACGGCGGCCTCCGCCTCGTCCAGCGCCACCCCGTCACGGGCTCTGCGCAACGCCCGCCGCATGGCGTTGGCGGTGGGTGCGGACTGCTCGTGCCCCTGCGCGTTCGTCGTCATTCCTCGAGCATACGAGCGCCCTGCGACAACATCAGGATGCGCGGGACATGCGGATATGTGCACATGATCACGACAGGAGCGGCGCCCGGCGGGAATAGCCCTTCAGAGAGCGGGAACACCCCTTCAGGGCAAGGGTGGTCACAGGAACCGGGCATACGTGTCCAGGGTCCGGAGGACCTCGGCCTCGTCCGCGGGCGGGAGTTGGAGGACGACCTCCTCCACGCCGAGGTCGCGGTAGTGGGCGAGCTTGCCCGGGGTCGGGTGGACCGCGAACGGGACGACCTGCGGGCCCTCGGGGCCGCGCCCCGCCTCCTGCCACGCCTCGCGCAGCGCGGGCAGGGTCTCGGTGAGCCCGCGCCCGCCGATCGGCATCCAGCCGTCCGCGTACTCGGTGATGTGCGCGAACAGCTTGGGGCCCGCGGCACCGCCGAGGAGCGTGCGCGGCCCGGTGAGCGGGGGCGCGCCCTTGCGCTCGCGGGGGCGCTGGACCGGCTTGGGGTGGGCCTCACTCGCGCTCACCGACCCGAACTCACCTTCGTACGAGGTCGGTTCCTCGTTCCACAGGGCACGCATCAGCGCGATGCGGTCGCGGACCAGCTCGCGGCGGCGCGACCAGTCGGCGACGCCGTGGTCGGCGGCCTCCTCCACGTTCCAGCCGAAGCCGACGCCGAGGGTGAACCGGCCTCCGGAGAGGAAGTCGAGACTGGCGATCCCCTTGGCGAGGCCGATGGGGTCGTGCTGGGCCACGAGGGTGATGCCGGTGCCCAGCGCCAGCCGCTCGGTGACGGCGGCGGCCTGGGCGAGGGCCACGAACGGGTCGAGGGTGCGGCCGTACTCACGCGGCAGCGGGCCGTCACCGACCGGGTACGGGCTCTGCCTGCTGATCGGGATGTGAGTGTGCTCGGGGAGGTAGAGCCCGGCGAATCCGCGCTGTTCCAACTCCTGCGCGAGGCGGGCGGGGGCGATGGTCTCGTCGGTGAGGAAGACGGTCGTGGCAAGGCGCATACGCGTATGTTCCTCCGCCGTCACCGAGTTATCCACAGGCCTTTCCCGTGCGGTCACGGGCCCGTACAACGGTGTCATGCGGCAGATCCACGCAGCAGCGCCCGACGCCCGCCCGACGCAGGGAGACCCCCGATGGAACGACGCGATGTCCTCAAGCTCTCGGCTGTCGCCGGAGCCGCGGGGGCGCTTACGCTCGGAAGCGTGACGTTCGCGAGCGCGGAGGAGCGCGCGGGCAGCGGCGAGGAGACGAAGAAGGTCACGGGTCACCTGCCGACCGGCTCGCCGGACTTCGTGTACCTCCCGGTGGAAGTACCACGCGGCGTACGCGAGATCGCCGTCTCCTACACCTACGACAAGCCCGCAGTACCGGCCGGCACGGTCGGCAACGCCTGCGACATCGGCATCTTCGACGAGCGCGGCACGGACCTGGGCGGGCGGGGCTTCCGCGGCTGGTCCGGCGGGGCGCGCACGGAGTTCGCGATCAGCGCGGAGCGGGCCACGCCCGCGTACATCGCCGGGCCGGTCAACTCCGGTACCTGGCGTGTGGTCCTGGCCCCCTACACGGTCGCGCCGCAGGGCCTGAACTACGAGGTCACCGTCACGCTGCGGTACGGGGCGGCGGGCGAGACGCCCGAGCCCGTCTACCCGCCGCACCGGGCCAAGGGCCGGGGCCGGGCCTGGTACCGCGGCGACTGCCATCTCCACACCGTCTACTCGGACGGCAAGCGCACCCCGGCCCAGGTGGCGGCCGAGGCGCGGGCCGCCGGGCTCGACTTCATCACCACCACCGAGCACAACACCCAGTCCGGGCACGGGGCCTGGCAGGGGCTGTGGGGCGACGACCTGCTGATCCTCACGGGCGAGGAGGTCACGACCCGCAACGGGCACGTGCTGGCGCTGGGCATCGAGCCCGGCACGTTCATCGACTGGCGCTACCGCGCGCGGGACAACGCGTTCGGCCGCTACTCCCGCAAGATCCGCCAGGCCGGCGGCCTGGTCGTACCCGCCCACCCACACGCAACCTGCGTGGGCTGCAACTGGAAGTTCGGCCTCAACGACGCGGACGCGGTGGAGGTGTGGAACGGGCCGTTCACTCCGGACGACGAGGTGACGATCGCCGAGTGGGACAACACCCTGGTGGCCTCCCTCCGCGGCCGGGGCCGGTGGCTGCCCGCCATGGGCAACAGCGACGCGCACAGCCCGGGACAGGTGGTCGGCCTGCCGCAGACGGTCGTCCTCGCGGACGACCTGTCGCGCGAGGCGGTCCAGGAGGGCATACGGGCGGGGCGCAGCTGGATCGCCGAATCCTCCGCGGTGAACCTGGCGTTCGGGGTCAACGGGGGCCGCGGGCAGCACGCGGGGATCGGCGGACGGCTGGCCGTCGACGCCGAGGAGACGGTAACGGTCCGCCTGGAGGTCTCCGGCGCCCCGGGCTGCTCGGTCCGCCTCATCACGGACCAGGGCCAGTTGTACGCGGCCCAGCTGCCCGCGGAGGGCACCGGGACGGTCGAGTGGCGCACGACACCGGCGTACGCGGCGTACGTACGCGCCGAGGTGCGGAGGGCCCCTGCGGACGGCGGGGCGAGCGGGATGCCGGGCGCTCTGGTCGCTCTGACCAATCCGGTCTTCCTGGGGAAGGAGTAGCAACCTGCGGGTCGCGGCCGGCGGCCGCGCTGCGGTCGGTTCGGCACCGCAGGGCCAAACCATCGTGGTTGTTCGCCATCGCGGCGGGATGGTTTTGCCTGCGGCGGCGAACAACGCGGCTCACCCCGGCGGCGGGGCGGTGGTGGGGTCTGAGCCCCAGCCTCGACTGCCCAGGCCGCGGCCGCGGCTCACCCCACCACCGGGCCTGCGGTCAACTCGCCGTGCTGACCGTCCTCGTGTCGCGGCCTGACCTGAGGACCGTTCCCGGGATCGCTCCCGTGATCTCGTCGTCGCGGATGGTTTCCACGCCGTTGACGCGGACGCTGACGACGCCCACCGCGCGGGAGTCCAGGCGGGGGCTGTCGCCGGGGAGGTCGTGGACCAGGGTGGCGGGGGACGCGTCGATGCGGGCCGGGTCGAAGAGGACCAGGTCGGCGTGGTAACCCTCGGCTATGCGGCCCCGCTCCCGCAGCCCGAACAGCCGCGCCGGGTCGTCGGTGAGCATCCTGACCGCCCGCTCGAGACCGACGAGTTTCCGGCCGCGCAGGCAGTCCCCGAGGAAGCGGGTCGTGTAGGGGGCGCCGCACATCCGGTCCAGGTGGGCACCCGCGTCCGAGCCGCCGAGCATGACGTCCTCGTGCTCCCAGGTCTGCCGCCGCAGCTCCCAGCTCGCCGGGTCGTTGTCGGTGGGCATCGGCCACAGCACCGTACGCAGTTCGTCGGCGGCGCAGATCTCGACCAGGCACTCGAAGGGGGACTGGCCGCGCTCGGCCGCGATGTCGCGTACGACGCGGCCGGTCAGGCCCTCGTTGGCGGCGGAGTAGGTGTCGCCGATGACGTACCGGCCGAAGTCGGCCAGGCGGCGGAAGACCCCGGCCTCCTTGCTGTCCGCGCGG
The DNA here is from genome assembly GCF_001418495.1 of Streptomyces pathocidini. Classification (GTDB taxonomy): domain Bacteria; phylum Actinomycetota; class Actinomycetes; order Streptomycetales; family Streptomycetaceae; genus Streptomyces; species Streptomyces pathocidini. The sequence continues at coordinate 7,419 of NZ_LIQY01000261.1, forward strand.
CGCAGCAGCTCCGACCGCACGGCGGGGTCGTGGAGTTCGGCGATGCGGTCCGGAACGGGGAGGCCGAGGATGTCGCCCCAGCCGGGGATGAGGTTGAGGGCGCAGAACGTGCCGAGGGACATGTTCATGGGTGTGAGGATCGGCATCGTGAGCGCCACGATCCGGCCGCCGGCCTTGCGGGCGCGTTCGGAGGCGAGGAGCTGGCGCGGTACGCGTTCGGGCACGGCGGCGTCGATGGTCAGGACGTTCCAGTTGAGGGGCCGGCCGGCCGCGGCGGACATCTCGACGAAGAGGTCGATCTCCTCGTCCGAGAACTGGTCCAGACAGCCCGCGAGGATCGCTTCGAGCTGGGTGCCCTCGTGGTCGGCCACCGCGCGGGAGAGGGCGAGGAGTTCCGCGGGCTGGGCGTGCCGGGAGGCGACCGGCTTGCCGTTGCCGTCGGAGTGCGTCGAGGACTGGGTCGTGGACAGGCCCCACGCGCCGGCGCCCATGGCGTCGTGGAACAGGCGGACCATCTCGTCCAGTTGGGCCCGGGTCGGCTGACCGCCGACGGCGTCGGGGCCCATCACATGGCGGCGCAGGGCGCAGTGGCCGACCATGAATCCGGCGTTGACGGCAATGCGGCCGTCCAGCGCGTCGAGATACTCACCGAAGGTGTGCCAGTTCCAGGGCGCGCCCTCTTCGAGGGCGACCAGGGACATGCCCTCGACCTTGCTCATCATCCGCCGCGTGTAGTCGGCGTCCTCGGGGCGGGCCGGGTTGAGCGGCGCGAGGGTGAAGCCGCAGTTGCCGCCCACAACGGTGGTGACGCCGTGGTTCATGGAGGGAGTGGCGAAGGGGTCCCAGAAGAGCTGGGCGTCGTAGTGGGTGTGCGGGTCGACGAAGCCGGGGGTGAGGACGAGGCCTGTCGCATCCTCGGCCGTGCGGGCCTCCTCGGTGATGGATCCCGCGTCGGCGACGACCGCGATCCGCCCGTCGCGCAGGCCGACGTCGGCGGCGCGCGCGGGCGCGCCCGTGCCGTCGACGACGGTCGCTCCGCGGATCAGGTGGTCGAGCATGGCGTGGTCCTCCTCGGAAGCGGCGGGAGTAGGGGCCAAGGGCGAGCCCTTGGAGTGGAGTTGCCCGGTGGTCCAGGACCGGTGGTCCGGGGCCGGTAGTCCGGGGCCGGTGAGGCGGCCCGGGAAACCGAGAGGTCCGGGCCGGAGGCCGCGTGGCATGGGCCGCCGCGAACGGACTCCGACCGGGACCCTCGCCGGGACGGCGGCCCGGGATGCCGCCGTCCCCGGAGCGGCACCGCGTCTACGGCGGACTGCCGCTCACGTTTCCTGGCCGTTCGAACTGCCAACGCCCGCCGGGGACGCGGGTTTCCTGCGGGTGCAGGCCGCGGGGTCCCGGCGCCCCCCTAGACTCCGTCCGGGGAGCCCAGCCCCGCGGAAGATGGCCGCCCGCAACGGAGGCGAACCGTGATCCGCCCGCTGCAGCGTCCTCAGCTGCCCGCCGCCTGGCGGAAGCGGGTGGTGCGGTGGACGGGGTCCGTGTCGATCTTGGGTATGACGTGTTCGCCCATGAGCTTGATCGTGGTCATCACGTTCTCGTAGGGGACGCCGATCGGCACGCTGACGCTCAACTGGTCGGCCCCGGCCTGCTCCCAGCGCTTGCACTGCTGCAGCACCTCGTCAGGGTCGCCGCATATGAGCAGCTCCTCCTGGATGAGGAGTTCGACGATCTCCTCGTTGAACTCCGGCAGCATCTCCGGCCACACCGGCAGCCCCTCCGGCTTGGGGAAGGTGTCGTGGTAGTAGAAGACCAGCGACTGGAGGCGGTTGAGCCCGGCGTTGGCGGCGATCCGCACGGCCTCCTCGTGGGTCTCCGCGCAGACCGCGGTGGAGGTGACCATCACGTTGTCGTTGACGAAGTCGCCGACCGGCTCGGCCTCCTGGATGGCGGTCTTGTACTGCTCCAGGACCCACTCCATGTCCGAGACCTTCTGGACACTGAAGCCGAGGACCCCGAGCCCCTTCCTGGCCGCCATGGCGTACGAGGACGGGGACCCGGCCGCGTACCACATGCCCGGGTGGGACTTCCCGTACGGCTTGGGGAGGACCTTGCGGGGCGGCAGCGACCAGTGCTTGCCCTGGAACCCCACGTACTCCTCCTGGAGCCACATCTTGGGGAACTCGGCGATCGTCTCCTCCCAGATCTCCTTGGTGTGGTTCATGTCGGTGATGCCCGGCAGGAACCCCAGGATCTCGTGGCTTCCGGCGCCGCGCCCGGAGCCGAACTCGAAGCGCCCCTCGGAGAGGTGGTCGAGCATGGCCACCTTCTCGGCGACCTTCACCGGGTGGTTGACCTGGGCCAGCGGGTTGAAGATGCCGGAGCCCAGGTGGATCCGCTCGGTGGCGTGGGCCAGGTAGCCGAGGAACACCTCGTTGGCCGAGAGGTGCGAGTACTGGTCCAGGAAGTGGTGCTCGGATGCCCAGGCGTACTTGAAGCCGGACTTGTCGGCCTGGATGACGTACTTGGTCTCCTCGATCAGAGCGTTGTGCTCCGCCTCGGGGTCGACCGCACGCCGGGGGTCGGGCACATATCCCTGTACAAAGATCCCGAATTCCAAGGGGGTTCACCGTCCCGAGGTCGTATCTGACGAACCGTCAGTTCATGATGCGGACGACTGTCGCACCGGCCGCATGAACCGTCAATAGCCGACGCCCGGTCAGCAAGGTCCCCTCTCAGAAGAGGCTCACCCCCGCCAGCCAGCCGCCGTCTATGACGAACGGCTGCCCCGTGATGTAGGAGGAGTCCGCGCTGGAGAGGAACAGCGCCAGCTCGGCCACCTCCTCCGGCCGCCCGACCCGCTCCAGCGGCACCAGGCGCTTGTAGAGCTCGTCGAGCGCCGCCGAGGTCTCGGCCGGGTCGGCATCGGGGTCGAGCTGCGCGGGGTTGCTCATCGGGGTGTCGATCGCACCCGGGCACATCGCGTTGACCCGGATCTTCCGGGGCGCCAGCTCCAGCGCCGCCACTCTGGTCAGGCCGAGGATCGCGGCCTTGGTCGCCGCGTACGAGCCGACCGCGGCCATGCCCGTGAGGGCCGTGTACGAGGCGGTGTTGACGATCGTGCCGCCGCCGGCCTGCGCTATCTCGGGCGCCACGGTCTTGATGCCGAGGAACGCGCCGACCTGGTTGACCTGGACGACCTGCTGGAACTCCTCCAGCGGGGTCGAGGTCAGCTCGTTGAAGCGCAGGATGCCGGCGTTGTTGACCAGGCCGTCGATCCTGCCGAAGGCCGCCTTGGCGAGGGCGACGGCGGCCTGCCAGTCGGCCTCCCGGCCCACGTCGAGGTGTACGTAACGCGCGCTGTCGCCCAGCTCCTTGGCGAGTTCCTCGCCCTGGTCGTCCAGCACGTCGGCGAGCACGACCCGCGCGCCCTCCGCCGTGAAGAGCCGCGCCTCTTGCTCGCCCTGCCCGCGCGAGGCTCCCGTGATGACGACGACGCGCCCGTCCAGTTTCCCCATGGTTGAACTCCTTGGTCAGTCGTTGAGGTGCGGTGCGATGTCCGCCGCGAACGCCGCCATCTGGTCGAGGAGTTCGCCGGCGTCCCGGCTGCGGAAGCGGACCTGGATCTGATGGACGCCGATCGCCGCGTACTCGCGCAGGGACTCCGCGAGGCGGTCCGGCTTGCCGGTGAGGGTGCGTCTGCCGACCTCCCAGCCGGGGTCCCCGACGTACAGCGGCTCGGCGATGGCACCGACCGCGATCGGCTCCTCCACACCCGCCTCCTCCCGCAGTTCGCGCAGGCGGGCGAGCTGGGCCGGGAGCCGGTCGCGCGGGTCGCCCTGCGGCAGCCACCCGTCGCCGCGCACCGCCGCCCGCCGCACGGCCGCGAGCGAGGAGCCGCCGATCCAGACCGGCGGGCGTGGCGCCTGGACCGGCCTGGGCCGCTGCCCGAGGCCGGCGAAGGAGAAGCGCTCCCCCTCGAACTCGGGGAACTCATCGGGCCCGAGGGCGGCCTTGAGCGCGTCGACCGCCTCGTCCAGCACGGACCCGCGCGCGGCGAAGTCCACACCCAGGGCCTCGAACTCCTCCTGCACGTGTCCGGCACCGACCCCCAGGATCAGCCGCCCGCCGGAGAGGCGGTCCAGCGTCGCGTACTGCTTTGCGGTGGCCAGCGGGTGCCGCAGCCCGACCACCGCCACGTGGCTCAGCAGCCGTACGCGCTCGGTGACGCCCGCGAGATACGCGAGGGTGGCCACCGGGTCGTACCACGTCGTGCCCATCGCGGCGGCCAGGCGCCGCGGGATCGCGACGTGGTCGCAGCAGGCGACGTAGAGGTAGCCGAGCCGGTCGGCGGCCCGGGCGATCCGCGCTATCTCCGCGGGCCCGGCCGCGGCCTCCCACGCCTCCGCGTACAGCGTGCTCTGCGACTGCACGGGGAGCTGGATCCCGTACTCCAGCCGCCCTTCGGGCAGGATCTGCACCACCGTTGCCTCCCTCGCGTCCACCGGGCACCGAGCTTCCCCGGACCGCCCTCCCCTCACCGCCTCGCTGCTTTACTTACACCGCTGCCCGCCGCGAGGTTCCGAACCGGCCGAGCGGCCGACCGGGCGGCGGCGTCACGGCCCGGCCCACAGCCCGTCCTCCGTCAGTCCCAACAGCTCGATCGCGTTGCCCCGCACGATCCGCTCGACGACGTCCGACGCCAGGTGCCCCATCTGGGACTCGCCGACCTCCCGCGACTTCGGCCAGGTCGAGTCCGAGTGCGGGTAGTCCGTCTCGTACAGGACGTTTCCGACGCCGATCGCGTCCAGGTTCTTCAGGCCGAAGGCGTCGTCGAAAAAGCAGCCGTAGACGTGCTCGGCGAAGAGCTCGGACGGCGGGCGCAGGACCTTGTCGGCGACCCCGCCCCAGGCGCGGTTCTCCTCCCACACCACATCGGCGCGCTCCAGGATGTACGGGATCCAGCCGATCTGGCCCTCGGCGTACATGATCCTGAGGTTGGGGAACCGGTCGAACTTGCCCGACATCAGCCAGTCGACCATCGAGAAGCAGCAGTTGGCGAAGGTGATGGTGGAGCCGACGGCCGGGGGCGCGTCCGCCGAGGTCGACGGCATCTTCGAACTGGAGCCGATGTGCATGGCGATGACCGTGCCGGTCTCGTCGCAGGCCCTCAGGAACGGGTCCCAGGCGTCGGTGTGGATGGAGGGCAGGCCCAGGTGCGGCGGGATCTCGCTGAAGCACACGGCGCGCACGCCCCGCGCGGCGTTGCGCCGCACCTCCTCCGCCGCCAACTCCGCGTCCCACAGGGGGATCAGGGCAAGTGGGATCAGGCGCCCCTGGGCCGTAGGACCGCACCACTCCTCCACCATCCAGTCGTTGTAGGCGCGCACGCCCAGCAGCCCCAGTTCGCGGTTCCCGGCCTCGGTGAAGGTCTGGCCGCAGAAGCGCGGGAAGGTGGGGAAGCAGAGCGCGGACTGGACGTGGTTGACGTCCATGTCGGCCAGCCTCTCCGGTACGGAGAAGGAGCCGGGGCGCATCTGCTCGTAGGTGATGCCCTCGAGCCTGATCTCGTCCCGCGGGTAGCCGACCGCCGTGTCCAAGCGGGTCAGCGGGCGGTGCAGGTCCTCGTAGACCCACCAGTCCGCGATCGGCCCCTCGTCGCCCGGCGCGCCCATGACAGGGGCGAACTTGCCGCCGACGAAGGTCATCTCCTTCAGAGGGGCGCGGACGATGCGAGGGCCTATGTCGTGGTACTTCGACGGGAGCCGGTCCCGCCAGACGTCGGGCGGCTCGACCGTGTGGTCGTCCACCGAGATTATCTTCGGGAAGCTCACCATGCCTGACACGGTAGCGCCGACCTGACGAATCGTCAGCTTGCTTGCGTACATGGAACTGAGCGCCCCCGTGCGCCCCGCGTACGCGCCTGTGCGCGGGCCGTACGCGTCCGCACGGGACCTTGTACGGGCTCTGTGGAGAGCTGTGGAGAGCCTTCGCCCCTACTGACGGAGCCGGGTCACACAGGGCAAACTGACCCGTGCGCCTGTGCGCCTATGCATCGGGACTGTGCGACCGGCCTGTGCTGCGGGACTCTTCGTCGGAGCCACCGGGCGCGGCGCGGGAACCACCCCGCGTACGCGACGCGTTGGACACGGCGGACGCACACCGTGCCGAGGGACCGGGGGGAGCGATGGGACAGGAAGCGGCGGCCGCGCCGAGCCTGGCCTTCGCCGTGCTCGGCCCCGTAAGGATCCGCCGCGGCGACCAGCAGCTCGCGACCGGCTCGCCCCAGCAGCGCGCCCTGCTCGCCGCCCTGCTGCTCCGCCGCGGCCGCACCGCCACCGTGCGGGAGCTCGTGGATGCCCTGTGGGGCGAGGAGCCGCCGGACGCCGCCGTGGCCGCCCTGCGCACATACGCCTCCAGGATCCGCAAGGCGTTCGGGGCCGACGCGGGCGCCCTGGTCAGCGAGTCGGGCGGATACGCGATCCGGGTCCGGGCCGGCGCGCTCGACCTCCACCGTGCCGAGCGTTGCGCCGCCGAGGCCGAACGGGCCCGAGCCGGGGAGGAGCAGCAGCGGGCCCGCGACCTGCTGAACGCGGCGCTGGCGCTGTGGGAGGGCGAACCGCTCGCGGGCATCCCGGGCCCCTATGCCGAGGCGCAGCGCATCCGCCTCGAGGAGTGGCGGCTCGGGCTCCTGGAGACCCGCCTGGAGCTGGACCTCGACCTGGGCGGCCACGCCGAGGCCGTCTCCGAACTGACCGCGCTGACCGCCGCGTACCCGCTGCGCGAGCGGCTGCGCGGGCTGCTGATGCTGGCCCTCTACCGGGGCGGGCGGCAGGCGGAGGCCCTCGCCGTGTACGCGGACACGCGGCGGCTGCTCGTGGACGAGCTGGGCATCGACCCGGGCGGCGAGCTGACCGAGCTGCACCAGCGCGTCCTGCGGGCGGACGTGGAGCTGGCCGCGCCCCCGGCAACCGAACAGCGCACGCACGCCGCGGCCCCCGTCGTACGCCCCGCGCAACTTCCGGCCACTGTCCCGGACTTCACCGGGAGGGCGGCCTTCGTCGCCGAGCTCGGCGACCGGTTGGCGGCGGCCGGGGGCCGGGTGATGGCCGTCTCGGCGGTGGCGGGCATCGGAGGCGTCGGCAAGACGACCCTAGCGGTGCACGTGGCGCACGCCGCCCGCGACCGCTTCCCCGACGGCCAGCTCTATGTGGACCTGCGGGGCGCGGGCCCGCGTGCGGCCGAGCCCGAGGCCGTGCTCGGCGGCTTCCTGCGCGCCCTCGGCACACCGGAGTCGGCGATTCCCGAGGCCGCCGAGGAGCGGGCGGCGCTGTACCGCTCGATGCTGGACGGCCGCCGGGTGCTGGTGCTGCTGGACAACGCCCGGGACGCGGCCCAGGTCCGGCCGCTGCTTCCGGGTACGGAGGGCTGTGCGGCGCTGGTGACCTCGCGGGCCCGGATGGTGGGCCTTCCCGGGGCGCATCTGGTGGACCTGGACGTGATGAGCCCGGAGGAGGCGCTCCAGCTCTTCACGAGGATCGTTGGCGAGGAGCGGGTCGCGGCGGAGCGCGAGGCGGCGCTCGACGTGGTCGCGGCCTGCGGGTTCCTGCCGCTGGCGATCCGCATCGCGGCCTCCAGGCTCGCGGCCCGGCGCACGTGGACGGTCTCCGTGCTGGCCGCCAAGCTCGCCGACGAGCGGCACCGGCTGGACGAGCTCCAGGCGGGCGACCTGGCCGTGCGCGCCACCTTCGAACTGGGCTACGCCCAGCTGGACCCGCAACAAGCCCGCGCCTTCCGCCTGCTGGGCATGGCCGACGGGCCGGACTTCTCCCTGGCCGCGGCCTCCGCGACCCTGGACCTGGACCTGTACACGACCGAGGAGATCCTGGAGTCCCTGGTCGACATCTCGCTCCTGGAGTCCGCCGCCCCGTCCCGCTACCGCTACCACGACCTCGTCCGGCTCTACGCGCGTGCATGCGCCGAGCGCGACGAACTCCCTCCCTCCCTACGGGAGGAGGCGCTGTCCCGGCTGCTGGACTTCTATCTGGCCACGGCCGCCGGGGTCTACGCGCTGGAGCGGCCGGGCGACCGGCTGGTCGACCACCTGGAGCGGCCCGAGCGGACCGGGCTGGTCTTCGCGAGCCGAGACGCGGCGCTGGACTGGCTGTTCGCCGAGTCCGACCCGCTGCTGGCCTGCGCACAGCAGGCCGCCTCCCACGGCATGGCCCGGCGCGCGGCCGACCTGCTGATGGCCGCCGTCGACCTGGCCGAATCCGGCGCCAACGCGCGGCGGTTCGAGGCGACCGCCACCGCGGTGGGCGACGCCGCCCGCACTGCCGACGATCTCCGCGCGGAGGGGCGGGCCCGGACGATGCTGGCCCATGTGCACAGCCTCTCGGGGCGGTTCGGCGCCGCGGACGAGGAGGCCAAGCGGGCCATGGTGATCGGCCTGGCCGCCGAGGACCCGCTGCCGACCTGCCGCATCCCGAACCAGCGCGGCATCATCGCGCTGTACGAGAACCGCCACGAGGAGGCCCAGGCGTATCTGGGCCAGGCCATCGAGGCCTTCCGCGCCGACGGCAACCGCCCCGGCGAGGCCAGCGCGCTGTGCAACCTCTCGCGCGTGCACCTGGCGATGAACCGCACGGCGAGCGCGGTCGAACTCGCCCAGCGGGGCGTGGAGATCTACGCGGCCCTGGGCGCGAGCCTGCGCCGGGCCAACGGCAAGTACGCGCTGGGGGTGGCCCTGACCCGGGCCGGGCGGCCCGCCGAGGCCCTGGAGCAACTCTCCGACGCGTACGGGGTGTTCCATGAGAGCCGGCAGCGGCTGTGGGAGGGCATGACGCTCTTCCGGATGGCGGAGGTGCATCTCGCGGCCCGCCGCGCGAGCCAGGCCGCCGCCCAGGCCGAGCAGGCCCTCGCGGTGCTGCGCGGGATCGGCGGGGAGTGGCGCAGAGGCAACGTCCTGACGGTGCTCGGCCGCGCCCTGCACAGCGTGGGCCACCGGGACCGTGCGCGGGCCTGCTGGGACGAGGCGCTGGCGATCTACGAGTCGCTGGGGTCGGCGGAGGCGGACGAAGTACGGGCGCTGCTGTCGCCGGTGGCGGTCGCGTGACCGCCGCGCGGGGGTGCGATGCGCGGGTACGGAGGAGTGCCGGGG
>NZ_LIQY01000262.1 GCF_001418495.1 Streptomyces pathocidini
GTCACGCCGTAGGTGTACGCGGATGCGAGTGGAAGGTAGTAGGCGTCGTCGGCGCCGGTATGCGTGGTCCTCCCCGTTTCGCTGATAGCCGTCCTGAGAGTGGTCGGAGCGACTTCGAGGCTCTCGAGGAGATCTGATGCTCCGCCCCCTGAAAGCGACCATGGGAACACTGTGAACTGCGTCCGATCTGCATCGGTGGCGCTGGTCCACTCCGACTCGCTCTCTGGCTGCTCCACCTGTTGGACGATCGACTTCCACACCAGCCCGTCCTCCGCAGCTTCCGGTTGCGAGGGCTCCCCCCGGACCCCGAGCACCGCCCGAATCGGCTCTTCTGGCCACGGCACATGATTCCGTCCGACCAGAATCACCGTCGGCGTCCCATGCCCCGGGATGTAGGCCCCAGACGTATCGACAACGTGCGTCAGGTGGATTTTCAAGCGGAAGAAGTCCTCGATCAACTTCTTGCCGAACTCCCGCTTCATGAAGGAGTTCGCAGTGATCTGCCCGACGTAGCCTGCATTTCGATTCGACCCCGACGTCCGCACAGCCAACTGGAAAAGTCGCTCGGCGAATGGCACGGACAACGCATACTTACCCGAGCAGGAATCGTATGCCCGATAGTTGAGGTTTTCTTGCTTGTCCTTGACCGTGATGTACGGCGGGTTACCTACGACCACGTGGTACGAGTCGCGCGTCATCAGGTCGCAACGCTCTGCGTAATCATCGATGTCCTCGGGCCGGTAGAAGAAGGTTTCAAGGCTTTCCCCAGACAGGGAGAACATGGTCTCCGATTCCCGCTTCGGCGCACCGCGACCGTGGATCAGGGAATCGCCCACCGCCACGTTGATCGGGAACCCGGGCGCTGTATCAAGCCGCATCGCACCCGCCGCCTTCAGCGCAGCGATCAGCAGTCGGAACCGGGCGATCGATACGGCGAAGGGGTTCTTGTCGCACCCGTGCACCGCGTTCAGAGATCGTCGGATCAGAGTCCAGTCGTCCGAGCTCTTGTCCTCGACCCGCCACTTCGCCAACAGCCGCTCGAAGAGGCCGAGCAGGAAGTGCCCTGATCCGCACGCCGGGTCGATTGTCCGCAGTCCCGCGGGGAGTTCCCGGTCCACGCCGTGCCCGTCGCGGATCTTGACGATCGGCTCCAGGCCGAACTCCTCAACCGCCGGTTCCAGCGTCAGGTCGAGGATGAACTCCTCGACGAATACCGGGGTCTGGAGCAGCGCGTACGTCTTCCGGGCATGCTCGCTCAGGTCCTGGTACAGGTCGCCCAGGAAGCGCGTGTCCAAGTCGCTGTCCACGAACGAGTGGATGAGCTCACCGTCTGAATCGACCCGCCGCCAGAACTTCAGAAGCGCCGTCGCTGCCTCGTACGAAGGTGTGATCTCCCACAAGGGGTTGTGCCTGCGGTCGAATAGACCCGCCACCGTCGGGTTGGTTCCCGCTAAGTGGTCGAACGACGCGACGATCCAGTCGCGGTCGTTCTTCTCCGAGTTCGCCGCGAAGAACGCCGCGTCATGGTCCTCCGCGTCCTTCAAACGCTCACCGACTCCCGCCAGCCACGCACGCTCGATCAACCCGTTGTCCTCGCAGAACCGCACGAAGACACAGCCGAGCACCCACGCCGCCGCGACCTGCGTGACCCGCTCATCGCGCCACGACTCGTACGTCGCCGCCGTACGGTCCGCCGCATACGCCCGTGTGTACTCGTCCGTGAGTCGGTCTCGGTACTCCTCCACCGACTCGCTCCGTACCCGTAAGTCGCCCTCCAGGAGCGTGACCTGCTTGCGTAAGTCCTTCAGCAGGCCGTCCTGACCACCACTGCGCGCGCTCACAGTTCCAAACCCTCTCGATGTGCAGCTAAGTTCTTGAGGAAGTCCTCGGTCAATACCACGAGTTCCGCGTCGCCACCGGTTACCTCCACCGTGCGCCCGTCCAACTGCGGTCCCCTCTGCGGGTTGTGCGACGGCGTGAGCAGCCACAGCCCGTGCGGTCGCCCACCGGGCTTGCGGGCCTCGCGCTGCAACTCCACCAGCAGTTCGTGTCCGCCCGCCTCGTAGTAATGGGAGAGCAGGCCCGCGGTGTGAACGAACAACACCGACCCGGGCTCGCGAGAGGCTGCGCCCTCCAGCCGTGCCGCGACCCTCGGCCACACCCGGACCACGAACGATCGCAGCCCACCCGGAAGTTCACCGTTCCTCGTGTATCGGGTGTCCGCACCCAGCACCTTCGACCAGTCCGTGCCGTGCTCGCCCGCCAGCGTCCGGAACTCCTCCAGGAAGACCCTCGCCAAGTTCACCGGAACCACCGGGAAGGCCTCCGCGACCGCTTCCGCAACCGAGCCGGTCTCGCCCCGCAACCGCTTGACATGTATGTTCAGCGCGAGGAAGCCGCCCTCCCATATCGCGGAGTTAAGCTTCGCAACGAGTAGCGCCGACGGCTCACGTCCCCCGGCGGCGCCGGCCACCAGTGCGCGAGAGGCCCTTGTCACTGTGCCCGTCGAGGTGGGCCAGCTGCTGCCCATCGCTGACACCGGCACGGGGGGTTTGAAGCGCGCCTCCGCCGTCTCGTACGTCAGCGGGAATCCGGCCTTCTTCAGCGCGTCCTCGACCTCGACGTACGAGGGCCTACCCACCGCCATCTCGGGAAAGCGCGAGCGCAGACGAGAGAGTAGCCCCTCCAGGCTGATGCCTACCTCGCGTCGCACACCAGCCGCGGCTTGAGAGATCTGCAGGGCACGCCACAGTTCCAGCGTGCGTGGGTACAGCTCAAGTCGGGGGGAGGCTGCGGCACCCGACGAAGTTGCCGCAGCCAGTGTGACCAGCCGGGCGTCCGGCAGTGGGTTCATGCCTTCAGGCGTGCGTACCGCCCGTAGGTCGCGCAGCGCACCGGCCCGTTCCGGCAGGGGATCGGTGGCGGTGATCTTCTCTGCTGCTTCGCCCAGCTCTATGGCGTACGCGGCGAGTTCGTCGGACGTCGGGTCGTCGGAGCCGTCCAGCGACTCCAACGCGACGATCAGCCGCCCCCGCCGCCGCATCTGTGCGAGCCGGGGCTCATGGTCCTCGTCGCGCCCGGTGAGGAGTGTCTCGGCGGCGACAGCGGCTCGTACGACCGCGAGCGCGGCCGCCTCTGTGCCCTTCGCCGACTCGCTCTCGGAGCCATGCCTCGCGGCCAGTACCCGGGCCAGCTCGCGGTCTGTCATCACGCGGCCCGCGTCCCGAACGGCGTCCACCAACTCACCGCACAGGAACTTCATCCAACCCGCGTTGGCCCACTCCGTGATGGCGGAGCTGAGGTGCTTCGAGACGGTGAACTCGGAGACCTTCACTGTCTCCGCGACCTGGCGGTTGGTGGGCCAGGAACCCACCTCGGTCTTGCAATCGAGCCCGAGCCAGGCTGCGACGACCTGCGGCCGCTTGTTGTCCTTGCGGCCCGGTGGCACCGGGTTGAGGAGCGCGGCCAAGTGCTCTACGTCCTGTCGGGCTTCGAGCTCGGCAGCGAGCTTGTCGTCCGCTGCCACACGCACCACGGGCCGCACTGGAACAGCTGCGGCCTTGGGCTTCTTGGGGCGCAGCGCAGTCGTCCACTGACGGTGTCGCCTGTTGAGCTCCTTCTTGACCACCGCACCGATACCGCGCTTGCCGCGGAAGCGAGGCAAGGGGACGTCCAGCAGCTCGTCGACCGTCACCGCGCCGAGTTCCTCGGCCACCGCGGCCGCTCGCTCGGTCAGCCCCGCATCCCTCAGCGTCGTGCCGAGTTTCGCCTTCTGCGCGTACAGGTCCCGGATGTCGTCGTCGGAGAGGCCGTCGTGTCGACCCGCGCCGCCCAGCAGCGAGACCGGGTCCGATGCGGGCGGCGGCTGAGTGCGATCGGCCTCGGTGAAGATGGCACGCCAGGCGTCCCGCATCTGCCGCAGGGACTCGAATCGGCGGTTCGCTTCACGGTGCAGCGCCCGCTCGAAGAACTTCTCGAGTCCTGGTCCCAGGACGGTCACGAAGGCGTCTGTGGCGAGGACGGGGAGGTCGTCCTTGAGGGCCGTCTGAGGGTCGTCCGTGCCGTTGCCCCACATGGGACGCTCGGCGGCAGCCATCTCATGCAGAACGACTGCGGCGGCGTACCGCTCCGCGTAGTCGTCGTAGATGGGGCGCCGGGCATCCCCGAGGAAGGGATCGAGATAGCCGCGGGTGCCGGCCTTGATGTCGCGGTCGGAGACATTGGCCAGGGAGAAGTCGAACAGCATCAACTGCTGCTCGCCGTCGTCCCGTACCTTGATCCCGAGGTTGTGGGGCTTGACGTCGCGGTGGCGCAGACCCCTGGCCGCGAGGTCGTCGAGGGCGGTGAACAGGTCCTCGCCGAAGGACGCCAATTCCTCATAACCCAACTGCCCGTGGCTTGCCAGCCGTTGGCCGAGCGTCTCAGGACCGGCGTACTCCAAGGCGAGGACCGTCCGGCCGCCGATCGCGCGCGGGCCTTCGTACAGCTTGACGATGCGGCCGCTACTGATCTGCTGGAGGGCCGCCGCCTCCGCGGCGAGGCGCTCGTTCTTCTCCGCGTCCAACGCGACCTTGAGGACCCGCTCCTCCTCAACGCGGCGACCACGCTCGTCCTCGGTGACGCGCGTCACGTACAGCGCTCGGGCTGTCGCGCCCGAGCCGAGTACCCGCTCGACAGTCCAGTCTCCGTCGACAGCCTGGCCGGGGGTGGCGGTGAGCGGGTCGGCTTCTACGGCGACGGCCTGTGCGGCGCTGGCCTGCTCGGCATCGTCGAGCTGCCCGAGAAAGGCGTCGGCGGAGTCGAGACGATCGTCCACGGACGCGCGGGTTGCGGCGTACACCAGCTCGTCGAGACCGACGTCCATGGCATCGCTGACCGCGTACAGGTGCAGACCGCCGTCGGCCGCGAGTCGAGCCTTCAGGGCGGTACGGGTCTCGGCAGGCGGCATTCCGGTCAGAATGTGGTGCGCCACGGCTCCGAGACCGAAGACGTCGAGATCCACCGGGTCCGGATAGTCGGCGTCGGTCTCGGGCGCGAGGTAGCACTGGGCGGCGTCCTCGATGTGTTCCCCGGTGAAGGAGCTCTCGCCGAGCGAGCGCAGTGAGGTGGTGTCGAAGTCGCGGGCCGATGCCTGCCAGTCGATGATCCGCAGGACGGGGGCGCTGCCGTTCTCGCGGGCGCTGACGTACACCGAACGGGCTGCGAGCGCACGGTGGTAGAGCGAGCGACGGTGGGCGTAGCGGACGGCCTCGGCGAGCTGGCGCACCATGTCGCGGCGTACGGCTTCGGACAACTTCGGGCCGTGCACCGCAAGGTAGTTATCCAACCGTAGATCGCTCTCCCGATGGCGGAAGAGGATCGCAGGGCCGCCCTGGTGCTGGCGGAAGGCGACAGCCTGGGAGATGCCGCGATGCGCGATGCCCTGGAGCACCTGGTACTCGCGCTCGGCAGCGCGGGTAGCGGAGCGCCGCTTCTCCTCGCTTGCCTGCTGCTCCACGAGATAGACCCGCACCCGGCCCTCTTCATGGATCATCTCCTTGCGCTTGGCGAGCCGGTCTTCCCAGGTGGGTCCCGCGTCCAAGGGGCGGGAGGAGAGCCTCCAGCCGTCGCCGAAGTCGAGGTGGGCGGTGGATGCCCGCACGCCGATCTTCTTCATCAGCTCGGGCAGATGCCGTGCGAAGGCGTCTTCCTTGATCCGCCAGCTCTCTCGCTCCGGCGGCAAGTTGAGGAAGTCCTCCCAGATGCCCGGGAGACCGCTCTGGGCACCGTCACGTCCGTACACGTGAATGCGCTGCACTGTGTCCAACTCGCTCTGGAGCAGAGGGTCGGACAGGAACACGATCGGGTCGATGCGGGGAACGCGGATGCTCGGGTGGAGATCGTTGGCCGCCTGTTGGAGGCGCGATTTCAGTTCTTTGGACTTGAGATCGGTGAGGTGCAGAGGGTTGCGGATGGTACGGACCCGGCCGTCGGGGGCGTGGAAGCTCCAGGTGTCCCCGCTGTTGACGACGCGGCCGGGATGCCCCTTTAACTCCATCAGATAGAGGCCGCGGGGCGTGGCGATGAACAGGTCGCACTCGTTGATGCGGCCGCTCATGGCGGTGAAGGAGAACGTTGCCCAGGCATAGTGCGGAGCCGTCACCGGCATCCGCTGCTTGACGTAGTCGAGGGCCGTCTGCTCCCAGGGAAAGGGAGACGGACGGGTCTGATACCAGCGCTTCGGCTGCTGCTGACCGGGCTTGGGGGTCGCCTGACCTCCTGCTGCCGCCACCGCCGTTCACCGCACCTTTCCACTGCCTGACTCGCCTGTCGCCGACGTCGCCCGTGTCGACGTTGATGGTATGCGGCGAATCGCGGCTTCTAAGATCGTCGGACTGCTGATCCGGACATCTTGCCAGGTGGGGGTGGTACCGCAGGAGTTGGGGCGAAACCCAGCGAGGGGCGCGGGAAGGTGGATGAGGCTGTCGCTATCAAGCCATTCCGTGAATGTCGTGCCGTATGCCGCGGCGAATCCACTTACGATCATGGTAGAACGCGGGTGCCTGAGAGCGGGGGAGGCGGGCGTGGCCCGGACAGTGCGCAAGCGAACGGTCTTCTTCTTCGAGGTCGTGGAGGCCAAGCGTGGCCAGCCGCGCATGGATCACCAGGACTGGCGGGGCTTCCTCGACCGGGTCGCGGCCTCGGAGTCGTACGAGCGCGTGGTTCGCAGCGCGGATGATCAGCTGGTTGGGGTGATCGACTCGGCTGTCCCTGTCGATCATCTGCAACTCGCCAAGATCACCGGTGAGGTGCCGCACCAGCTTGACCGGAGCAACGGAACAATTGAGGCGCTTCAGGTCGCGGTGGGCAAGGATGTTGTCCATGTGACGACGATCTGCTTCCTTCCGTACGCCAACATCATCGGGGTCTTGCCCGGCGGTTTCTCGGCGCCGCGGGTGAGTGCGATCACCAAGTGGCTGAACGGCGTTGGTCTGCCGTGGGGTGAGGTGGAGCTCAAGCCGGTCATCCACGCGCGCGCTCGAGAGAAGCTCAACCGCATCGAAGCGGTCACCGAGTTCACTGTGCAGTTGGAGGGGGTTCCGGCGGATACTGTCGGCGCCTTGAGCGCCCACGGCGGTCTTGCTGATTCACTGCGGAGTTTCGGGCAACGGCATCCCGACACGTCCATCACGCTCTCGCTGAAGGTTCCCCAGCGTGGTGGCAGGCTCTCCGCGATGCGCAGGAATCGGGCCGCGACCGAACTGCGCACTGACGTACTTCAGTTCATGCCAGATCTGGATGAATGGATGGATGAGTCCGGAGTGATCCGGTCCGTGACCGGCAGAGTCGCGGTCCGGGACCCGCACCGTCAGTCTCTTGAGTACGAGCCACTCGACTTCCTCGCCCATCGCATCACGGCCCAGTGCGATGTCCCGCTCGCTTTCACCGACGGACGGTCGGTCGATCTGCGGTACGCCGTCGACGAGATCTTTGCGGCGGCCCGTACGCATGAGCAGGCGCTACAGGAAGCATGTCAGTATCGGCCGCTAGCCTGAGCAGCAGTTCAGGGCTGAGGTTGGGGGCGACGTGCTGAATCGGCTGTGGCGGTGCTGGGTGGGTCGACCAGTGGTCGACCTAGTGATCGCAGGTGCAGTGGTCGGTCTGCACATGGCGACTGTACGGATCACGGGCGCGGGCGATGTGCTGGGATGGCCCGACAGAGAACAGAGGATCGCGGTCTATACAACGACGGCGACCGTTGTTGCGATCATCGGCAGCTTCATCACTGCGGCCGTGACTCTGTACGCCGCGGCCACAGGCCCCCGCATGCGGGTGTTGCGCACGCACCATCAGCAGGGGCCGGAATTCCGGCGGAATTGGATGAGCATTCTCAGCGCGACACTGGTGGTCTCCGGGCTGTGCCTGCTTGCCCTAGTCCTCGACACCACGGAGCAGGATCCGGGCGGAGTCCACTGGCTGGCCGAGGGCGCGGCTGCTCTGGGAGCCGCGCGCGCGGTACGGCTGATGTGGCTGTTCGGCAAGGTCATCATCGGCAATGATCTCGACCTCGGCGACATCCGGGATCCGGCGCCGCAGCCCCCGGTGCCGGTGCGGCAGCCAGGGGCGTGAACGGGATTCGGGGCAGCCGACGGCCTGGTTTCGGGTGTGTGGCGTACGGAGAGCAGGGTCGCCCTGCCTCTCACTATGGCTTGTCGGCATGTGCGTCAATGAGTAGCCACCGTCTCACGCGCAGGACGATGCGGAGGCCGTGTGGAGGAGGCTTCGGTCTCGGTGGGTATGGTGTCGATGTTGTTTCGGGCTCTTTGCGGTCTCAGGCAGGGTAGGCGTGTGTCTGGGTTGCCTTGAGTGTTGCCCAGACTTCCGTGCCCGGGTGTAGGTCGAGTTCCGCGGCGGCGGCGGCGCTGAGGTCGGCGGCGATGGGGAGTTCGCCGGTGAGGTCGGCGCGGATCTGGTCGCCGTGGGTCTCCAGGCCGGCGACCTCGCAGCGCCAGACGTTGCGGGCGCTGGACCCGGTCGGACGACCGCGGTGGAGGGTGACCGCGCTGGGCGGGAACGCTACGAAGGCCGGGCCGGAGAGGACTTCGGTGGTGGTGATGGCCGGGCCGGAGTCCAGGCGGACCGTGTGGCCGTCGGCCTCGCCCCGGTAGAGGTTCAGGCCGACCAGCTGGGCGATGTAGTCCGTACGGGGATGGCGGGCGATGCCGGACGGGCTGCCCTCCTGGACGACCTGGCCGTGTTCGACGACGACGAGCCGGTCGGCCAGGACCATGGCGTCCAGTGGGTCGTGGGTGACGAGTACGGCCACGGCCTCGAACTCGGCCAGGTGGCGGCGGAGTTGGGCGCGGATCTCCAGGCGGGTGCGCGCGTCCAGGGCCGCCAGCGGCTCGTCGAGGAGCAGCAGGCGCGGGCGGATGGCCAAGGCGCGGGCGAGGGCGACGCGTTGGGCCTGGCCGCCGGAGAGTCTCCGGGGCTTGGCGCCGGTGTGATCGGCGAGACCCATGCGGTCCAGCCACTCGGCCGCTCGCGCGCGGGCCTCCGCCTTGGAGGTGCCCTGACAGCGCGGTCCGAAGGCCACGTTGTCGAGGGCGGTGAGGTGGGGGAAGAGCAAGTAGTCCTGGAAGACGACGCCGACGGGGCGGGACTCGGGCGGCGTACGGTCCAACTCCGCTCCGTCCAGCCGCAGATGGCCGCCGGTGAGCGGGGCCAGCCCGGCGAGGGCGCGGAGGGCGGTGGTCTTGCCGGCGCCGTTCGGCCCGAGCAGGGCGACCACCTCGCCGGGGGCGACGGCCAGCGCCACGTCGAGACGGAAGGTGCCGCGGTCCACCACGAGGCGGGCGTCGAGCCCGTCCGGGGCGGCGTCGGCAGGAGCGTCGAAGGTCTCGATCATCCGGGGGTCATCCAACGGTCGCGCAACCCGGCCAGCACCGCGATCGACACGGCCAGCAGCACCAGGCTGAGGGCGATCGCGGCCTCCGGGTCGCTCTGCAGGGCCAGATAGACGGCGAGCGGCATCGTCTGGGTCCGGCCGGGGAAGTTCCCAGCGAAGGTGATCGTCGCGCCGAACTCGCCGAGTGCGCGGGCCCAGGCCAGGACGGCGCCCGCTGCGATGCCCGGTGCGATCAGCGGCAGGGTGACCCGGCGGAACGCGGTGAAGCGGGAGGCGCCCAGCGTGGCGGCCGCCTCCTCGTAGCGTGGATCGGCGGCCCGCAGGGTGCCTTCGACGCTGATGACGAGGAACGGCATGGCCACGAACGCCTCGGCGACCACGACCCCGGCCGTGGTGAAGGGCAGCGTAACCCCGAACCACGAGTCCAGATACGTCCCGACGATGCCGTTGCGGCCGAGCGCCATCAGCAGCGCCACACCGCCGACGACCGGCGGCAGGACGAGGGGGAGGGTGACGAGGGCTCGTACGAGGCCCCGGCCGGGGAAGTCGATCCGGGCCAGCAGCCAGGCCAGCGGCACGCCGATCACCACACTCACCGCGGTCGCCGCTGTGGCGCAGATCAGGGACAGTTCGAGCGCCTGCCACACCTCGGCGCTGGTCAGCTGCTCGGGCAGGCTGCGCCACGGGGTCCGTACGAGCAGCGCGATCAGCGGCACGACCAGGAACGCCAGGCCGATAAGCGCGGGCACCAGCAGGGGCAGTGGTACGCCCCGGTCGCCGCTCATCCGGACGCGCCGGCGCCGCGGTCCGCCCCGGAGGGTGCCTGCCGCGGCGCCGGCTCCGTCGGTCAGGCTCACGTCGGTCCGGGTCACGGCTTGAGGAACCCGGCCTCGGTCAGGACCCGCTGTCCCTCCGCCGACCGCACCAGCGCGATGAACGCCTTGGCCGCCTCGGCGTTCCTCGCGTCCTTGAGCCGGACGATCGGGTAGTCGTTGATGGCGTCGGCGGACTCGGGGAACTCCACGCCCTCCACCTTGTCACCCGCCGCGCGCACATCGGTCTTGTAGACGACGGCGGCGTCGGCCTCCTTCAACTGCACCTTGGTCAGGGCAGCCTTGACATCCTGCTCGTACGAGGCGGGGGTGAGCTCGAGACCGCCGGCGTTGAGGGCCTTCTGGGCGGCGGTGCCGCACGGCACTTCCTTGTCGCAGAGCACGGCCTTCAGGCCCGGCCTGGTGAGGTCCTTCAGGGAGGAGATCTTGTCCGGGTTCCCGGGCAGGGTGGCGATCTCCAGCCGGTTGCGGACGAAGGTGGCGGGCGGCCCCGACGCGTCCCCCGCAGCCGTGACGATCTTCATCGTCTTGGGGCTGGCGGAGGCGAACACGTCCGCCGGGGCGCCGCCGGTGATGCTCGCGGCGAGGGAGTCGCTGCCGCCGAAGCTGAAGGCGACCTTCGTGCCCGGGTGCTCCTTCTCGAACTCCTCGCCCAGCGTCGTGAAGCTCTCCTTCAGCGAGGCGGCGGCGAAGACGGTCACCGTGCCGGAGAGCTTGCCCGCCGAGGAGGCCGACGCGGAGGAGCCCGGCTTCTTCGACGAGGAGCCGGCGGACGACGAGCAGGCGCTCAGGGCCAGCAGCGCGGCGGCTCCCAGCGCGGCCACCCGCAGGGGTCGGCGGTTCCGGCGCACGGTACGGATCATCACGGGTCCACTCCCTCTGGTCCTGGACACCTTCACCTCTGGTCCTGGCGGCCGCCTGCGGCCTCATCCAGTGGGTGTCCATGCGTCGATGATAATTCCGCAGGTGCAAGGAAAAAGTCTCTAGTGTCTTTGCATAAGCGGGGATGGTGGTCTGGCTGGTTGGCATGTGCGTTTGCATGGACGTGTGTGTGGGGGGCATCCGGGCTCACCCCCCTGGGCGAGGGCGCCGCTTCCGCTCAGGCCCTGTCGATGTGCACGTTCGTCGACTTCACCCGGGCTGTGGCCTCCACCCCGACCTCCAGGCCCAACTCCTCCACGGCCTCCCGCGTCAGCAGCGACACCAGCCGGTGCGGCCCTGCCTGGATCTCCACCTGGGCGGCGACATCGCCGAGCTTCACGGCGGTGACGATGCCGGGGAACGCGTTGCGGACAGAGGTGTACGAGACGTCCTCCTCGCCGCCACCGGAATGGGCCAACTCGATGGAGAAGGCGGCCAGATCCTTCCCGTCGACGAGGCGCCGACCGCTCTCGTCCCGATGCGTGGCCACCCGGCCCGCGTCCGCCCACCGTCGCGCGGTGTCCGGACTCACCCCGAGCAGACGCGCCGCCTGGCCGATCGTGTAGGAGTGCATGGGCGCCAAGATAGGCGATCAGGGCCGAGCCGCCCGCCGGCAGCCTGCGCCACCTTCCACCGACGGGCGCCTTGAGCGTGTGCCTGCAGGTCATGTCCCGGCGGGCGGCAGGCCCTCGGGCCCCCTGCCGCCCTGGAAGGGGTGGTGCATCAGCTCGTATCGGGGGCTGAAGCGAGGGTCGCCCGGGACCGGGGCGGACCGCAGAGTATCCGGTGGCGAGCCGGATGACGAGCCCGTCGGGGGACGCCATCCGGCTCCGCGGCCGCGGTACTTACCGCTTGGTGGTGCTGTTGAACAGTGAGCGCGACCAGACGTAGCCGACCAGTGCGATCCCGGCGCACCAGGCGAGCGAGATCCAGCCGTTGTTGCCGATCTCCGAGCCGGAGAGCAGGCCGCGCAGGGTCTCGGTCATCGGCGTGAACGGCTGGTACTCGGCGAACCAGCGCAGGCCGGGGGCCATCGAGTCGGCCGGTACGAAGGCGGAGCCGAGGAACGGCAGGAACTGGATCAGCAGCGGCTTGTTGCTCGCGGACTCGACCGTCTTGGAGATCAGGCCGAGCGCCGCCGCCAGCCAGGTCACGGCGAACGCGATGGCCGTGAGCAGGCCGGTCGCCGCCAGCCACTCGACCGGGTCCGCGTCCGGGCGGAAGCCGAGCGCGATCGCCACGCCCACGACCAGGACCAGGCTCACCATCGTCGTGATGACGCTGCCGATGACATGGCCCGTCATGAACGACGAGCGCGTGATGTTCATGGTGCGGAAGCGATTGATGATGCCCTCGGTCATGTCGGAACAGACCGCGATCGAGGTCGACATGGCCCCGGAGGCCACCCCCATGATCATGACGCCGGGCGTCAGATACTTCAGATACGCGTCCCGGCCGGCGCCCCCCGACATCGAGTCCCCGAAGGCGTACACGAAGAGCAGCAGCATCAGGATGGGCATCATGGACGCGCCCAGTGACACGGCGGGGTAGCGGAGAGCGTGCTTGATGTTGCGTCGCAGCATCGTCATCGAGTCGTGCACGGCGTAGGTGAGGGTGCTCATCGCACGGTCTCCTTCACGTGAAGAGCGGTGCCGGCGGCGGTCTTGATGGCGCCGTCGCCGGTCAGGGAGAGGAATACGTCGTCGAGGTCGGGGGTGTGCACGGAGAAGTCGGCGGCCCGGATGCCGGCGGCGTCGAGCCGGTCGAGCAGGGAGCGCAGCGCGTCGAGGCCGCTGTCGCCCGCCACGCGCAGGGCGAGGTTCTCGTCGTCCCGGGCCGCGCCGGCGAAGGCGTCGGCCGCGCGCTCGTACTCGGCGGGTTCGGTGAATCGCAGCCGCACGTGGCTGCCGGGGATCTGCGCCTTGAGCTCGTCGGCGGTGCCCTCGGCGACGATCCGGCCGCCGTCGAGTACGGCGATCCGGTCAGCCAACTGGTCGGCTTCCTCCAGGTATTGGGTAGTGAGGAAGACGGTGGTGCCACCCGCGACCAGTGAGCGCACCGTGTCCCACATGGTGCGTCGGCTGCGTGGATCGAGCCCGGTCGTCGGCTCGTCCAGGAAGATCACCTGGGGGTCGCCGACCAGCGTCATGGCGAGGTCGAGCCGGCGCCGCATACCGCCGGAGAAGGTCGAGGCCCGCTTGTGCGCGACGTCCGCGATGTCGAACCGCTGAAGCAACTCCCGGGTACGGGACCGCCCTTCGCGCTTGCCGAGGCGCAGCAGGTCGGCCATGAGGAGCAGGTTCTCCTCGGCGGTGAGCAGGTCGTCGAGCGCGGCGAACTGGCCGGTGACGCCGATCGCGGCGCGCACCTCGTCCGGTGACGTGGCGACGTCGTGGCCCGCGACCTGGGCCTGTCCGCCGTCGGCGGCGATGAGCGTGGACAGGATCTGCACGGTGGTGGTCTTGCCGGCGCCGTTCGGCCCGAGCAATGCGAACACGGACCCGGCCGGGATGCGCAGATCGATGCCGGCCAGCACGACCTTGTCGCCGTACGACTTGCGCAGACCGACGGTGGAGACGGCGGCGAGCGACTGCGCATCGCCGCTCTGCTTGGACGTGGGCATGACAGATGACGACATGGGGTTCTCCCGTTCAAAGGGTGAAAGGGTGAAGTGGCTGGGGAAGCAGGAGAGTTGGTGGGAGCGGTGCTCAGGTTCGGGCGCGGAGCACGTCGATGTTGCCCCAGCGGGTCCGGGCGCGGACCGCGACGGTGTCCTCGGCCTTTGCCGGGGGTTCGGAGCCGGCGATGGTGTTGCGTACCTGCCCGCGCTCGGAGCTGACGTCGAGCCAGGCGGCGGTGCCTTCGCGGATTCCGACCTCGATGGCACCGTAGGAGGTCTCCAGCTGAACGGTGCCGCGAGCGGCTTCGGCGACGCGCAGGGTGCCATGCGCGGTGGTGGCGGTGACCGAGCCCTCGGCGCGCGTGATGTCGATGTTGCCGTGGGCGCCGCTCACCCGCAGGTCGCCGGTCGCGACCCCGACGGTCGTGGTGCCGTGCGAGTTCTTCAGGACGGCGGGACCGTCGACGGTGCCGACGCGCAGGCTGCCGGAGCTGGTGGTGATCTCGGCGGTGCCCTCGACGTGGTCGACCGCGATCGAGCCGTGGGCGGCGGTCAGTTGGAGCGGGCCGGTCGCGTCGAGACGGACGTCACCGCCCGAGGTCTTCACCCGGACCTCGCCGAGCCGGCCCTCGCCGAGCACCTGGGTCCAGGAGCCGGTCACGTCGACGCGCGAGCCCGTGGGCAGCTCGACCGTCACCTCGACGGCGCCGCTGGGGCCGACGAGGCGGCGTTCCTTCGTCCTGACGGTCAGGACGCCGCTCGCGTACGTGACCTCGGTCTGCTCGGCGGCCCGTACGTCCTTGTCCCGCTTCGGGCTGCTGGGCCGTACCTCGACGATGGTGTCGAGGCGCTCGCTTGCGGTGAACCAGATGGAACCGGCGCCCACGTGGGCGGTGACCGAAATCGGTTCGGGAGTGTCGAAAGAAGGCATGGCTGTACCGTCCTCATGGGTCCTTGGGGCGTCCCCGCTGGTGGGACGTGGTGTGGGTGAAGTGGGGTTGGCGCGGGCGCGGTCAGCGCACCCAGCCCGTGAAGCTCTGTCCGGTGGTGCGGGTCTTCTCCGTCGTGCGTGGTCGCGTACCGCCGTCGACCGCTGCCGAGACGGCTCGCACCAACCACGCGTTGACCGACAGGCCCTCGCGACTCGCGGCCTCCTCGGCGCGCGCCTTGAGGTGGGCCGGCAGGCGCAGGTTGACGCGGGCGGTGCCGCCCTCGTCGCTGTCGGCGGGCGCATGCGCCTTGAGCAGTTCGGCGGGCGCGGCGGCCATTTCCATGGGCCCGCCGGCGGCGGGTGGTGGCGTCACCACGAAGTCGGGGTCGAGCCCGCGCAGCCGTACGTCGACCGAGCCGGGGGCGAGCTCGCGGGTGATCTCGTCCATCGCGGCGGAGAGCACGTTGAGCATGGTCAGGCGAGTCGCCGACTCCAGGGGAGCGGTGAGCCGCTCGGCCAGCTCGCGAGCGTCTTCCCCGCCGGCTTCGGCGGCCACCGCGAGCTCGCGGCGGAGGGTGTCGACATACGGGGTGAGGTCCATGTGCGCCATAGTGGCACCATCGTGGCGCCATGCGCAAGCCCGGTTGGCATCTTGTGTGGGTCGAGCCGATGGATGACCGTTTTGACCTGCGGGTATATGGAAAAATTGCCCTGGGTCATTGTGGCGCCATGTGCACTCAGGCGCTTTTATGGGCGCGGAATGGTGTCGGATGGCGCCTCTTGGCTCCCCTTGGCGCCACCTGGTGTGCTGTGTGGTGCCAGGCGATGTCATGTGACGTCAGGGGCGGCCCTGCCCCCGCCGTGCGGTCCGCCGCCGGGTGGTACGCCCCGCGGCGTCGCGCGGTGCGGCGCACTCCAGCGCCTCGCGGACGAACTGGGGCGAGGCGACATCGCGTTCGCGGATGCGTGAGACGAGCGTCCTCATCTACGGGTAGACGTCGACCAGCCCCTCGTCGGCCAGAAGGGCTGCGGGCCTCGGACTTCGAAGGCAGGTCGGCGTGACCGCTACCGGAAGGGCTGCCGCTCGCCTCGGCTGTCCTCGCCGAGCCGCTTGCCGTCAACTCGCCACGCCGGCACGCGGCTTGGCGGCCGCAGCCGCGTCCGGCCGGGGCGGCCCGGGGCGCTTCATGGAAGTCCAAGGGTGCAGAATGGTCCTCGTCACACCTGACGGGCGTGCCGGGTGTCGTTCTGCCCGATCTTCGGGTCGTTGTTACTAGGGTTGCCGGATGGGGATATCCAGAGAGCCCATCCGTGGGGAGGTCCGGTGAACCGGCAAGACGTCACCGATGAGCAGTGGGAGGGGCTGGCCGACGTCGTTCCGCTGCGTGGCGGCGACTCCTGGCCGACCTGGCCGGGCCATGGCGCGCTGCCGGAGGACGTACGGCAGCCGGGCGGCGAAGTCGGCGGCGACGCACGGCGGTTCGTCGTCCTGCGCGTGCAGCACTTCGGGGACGCGCGCGACGTCGCCGAGAACCTGATCGGCCAGGTTCCGGTGCTGCTCGATCTGTCCGGCGCGGACTCGGACGTCGCCAAGCGCGTCCTGGACTTCTCCAGCGGCGTCGTCTTCGGGCTCAACGCGGCGATGCACCGCGTCGACTCCAACGTCTTTCTGCTGACCCCGGACGGTACGGAGGTCGCCCAGCCCCGGCTGGGCGCGGCGGCGTCCGGCGACTGACCGGCCCGCCGGTCGGCCGGCTCGTAGTGCGCTTGCCGAACGCGCGCCCCCTTGCCCGCCCGCCGAATCGATACGGCGCCCCTGCCCGTACCCCGATCGTGGGAAGGCGGCGAAGGCGGAACGGTTCGTCCGAGCGGCCGCTGCATAGCGTCCACGGTCATGGATGCCACGACCCCGTACGCGTTGACCGCCGCCGCTGCCGAAGCCCCCACCGCCGTCGCCGCCCCCGACCTTCCCGAC
>NZ_LIQY01000263.1 GCF_001418495.1 Streptomyces pathocidini
CTTCCCGCCCCGCCCGGTCCAGCCCGCGCACGCCCTCCGCGCTGCCCCGCGTCTCGACCGCGAACTCCGCCTCCGGGCAGGTCTTCGCGTACGACTCGGCGGCCTCGCGCAGGACCGGCGCGAAGGCGGTCGACCCGGTCAGTGCGACCTTCCCCGAAGCGCAGTCCAGCGGGGCCGAGCTGTTCTTCCCGGTGAGCGAGACGGTGACCTGGGCGAGGATCACCAGCACCAGGAAGCAGACCAGCGCGATGGCCTGCCAGGACGTGCCCGTACGGCTTTTGGTCTCCTGGATGCCCCCGTTGCCGACCCCGCCCTTGATGCCGCCGACGATCTCGGGCGCCTCGAAGTCCGCGGGGACGCGGCCGTCCTGGGACGTGGCCTCCAGGGCGGCCAGCACCTTGTAGTGCGCGCCCCGGTTCAGTGGGACCTTCGGCAGCTCGACGACCCCGTTGCGCACCCGCAGCCCCGAGTCCTCACTGAAGGAGGGCCGCAGGAAGTCGTCGCTGAGCTCGGTCACCACCATCCCGGCGACCCGGCGCCCGGGGAAGCTGAGCCGTATGCCCACCTTGTCGTCGTCCAGGACGGCGTAGTCGCTGGTGTCGATGTGGGTGGCGCCGTTGTTCTCGATCCGCAGCAGGACGAACGAGGGCGCGACCAGCCGCGTACCGTCCGCCTCCCGCAACTGCTGGAGCGCGCCCGCGTATTGGGAGTGGACCGCGTCGGTGGCGATGGTGTCCATCTGCACCCGATAGCCCAGCCGCTTGCGCCCGTTGACCACGAACTCGTACAGCGCGGCGCCGATCGGCACGACCACACCGAGGACAGCCAGTGTCACGTCCCACGGAAAGTCGTCCACGGCCACCTCGCAGAGGGAATGGGGGTGCGCAGACCATACGGGCGCGGGGGCGGCCGAGGGCCGGGCAAGGGGGACCCTTCGGCAAGAGTTCACTGCCTGTTGAGGCGGGACGCGAGGGAAAGCCGTGCCTCCTGGGGGCCACCTCACACCATTTGCTGACGATTCGGATCAACCTTCGCCGCGCTCCATCCCCTCTCCTTACGTGTCATCAACTTTCGCGCGGGTTGGCGCGTCGAGGAGTGAGCGTCATGGACAGGCACGGGTGCACGAGAGGGCGGCGGCGCCGCTGGGCGCAAGCGGTGGCGCGCGGGCGCTTCCTGGACTACCCCCGCCAGGGCAGGCGCGGGCTGCGCCGCTGGATCCCCTCCTGGCGGCAGCTCTTGAGCGCCTTTCTGCTCGGTACGGCCTGCCTGGCAGGTCTGTGCGGCTATGTGTACACGCACGTCGGCATTCCCGACGAGAACGCGGTCGCGCGCCAGGAGGCCAACACCTATTACTGGGCAGACGGCACGCAGATGGTCAGTCTGGGGGCGGTCAACCGGAACAGCGTCCAACTGTCGGACGTGCCGAAGTCTGTGCAGGACGCGGTGATTGCCGCCGAGAACGAGAGTTTCTACAGCGACTCCGGCGTCTCGCCCACGGGAATCCTGCGCGCCGCCCTCAGCGCGGTGCGCGGCCAGGAGACCCAGGGCGGTTCGACCATCACCCAGCAGTACGTGAAGAACACTTATCTCTCCCAGGAGCAGACCGCCTCCCGGAAGGTCAAGGAGTTCGTGATCGCACTGAAGTTGGACCGGACGAAGAGCAAGAGCGAGATCCTTCAGGGCTACCTCAACACCAGCTGGTTCGGGCGCGGCGCATACGGCATCGAGGCGGCGGCGCAGGCCTACTACGGAATCCCCGCCCGCAAGCTCGACCCGAGCCAAGGCGCCCTGCTCGCCTCGCTGTTGAAAGGGGCCGAGCAGTACGACCCGGCCATCAGCGGCGGAAACCACGAACGCGCCCGGGAGCGCTGGAAGTGGATTCTCGACCGCGAGGTGAAAGCCGGGCTGATTTCCCCGTCGGAGCGCGCGAAACACCGTGAATTCCCGGAGCCCCATAAGCAGTCCACGGCCACCAGCCTCGGCGGCCAGACCGGCTACCTGGTCGACGTCGCCAACAAATACATCAAGCAGAACAGCAAGTTGACCGACCGGGACCTCGCCCACGGCGGCTACCGCATTCACACCACCTTCGACAAGAAGCGGATGGGGAAACTGAAAAACGCAGTCAACGGAGTCCTGAAGAAGAACATCGACCCGAAGAAGCGCCCGGCCGACAGGGGAGTCGAGGTCGGAGCCGCCTCCGTACGCCCCTCCGACGGCGCCGTTCTGGCCCTCTACGGTGGCCCGGATGCCACCCGCCACTTCGTCAACAACGCCGACACCTCGGGCGTACCGGTGGGCTCCGCCTTCAAGCCCTTCGTCCTCGCCGCCGCCCTCCAGTACGGGGCGCAGGCCCAGCCGGGCAGCGGCGGCGCACGGCAGAACGTGGCGGCGGACAGCTACTACGCGGAGGACGGCTCGCTGCGCTCGGCGTCGGCCGTCGGGCCGTTCGCCCCGGCGGACGGCCGGCCGATGGACCAGACCTTCCCCGGACGGCCGGATCTTCTGATCGGCGCCGGGCCCGACGCCTCCCACCCCACCCTCAGCCAGGCCCTGTCACAGGGCGGCAACGCCACGTACACGCGGCTCGGCCGCGAGGTGGGCCTGGAGGAGGTACGGGAGACCGCCGTCCGCTCGGGGCTGCTGAAGGACAGCATGGCGGAGCTGGAGAGCACCTTCCCCATCGGCACCTCGACCCCCAGCACGATCCGCATGGCCACCGCCTACACGACCTTCGTCAACCACGGCCTGCGGCACGACCCGTACTCGGTGACGAAGGTCCTGAAGGACGGCGTGCGGGTCAAGGGCTTCGAGGACCGCGCGATGGCGCAACGGGCGATGGACGCCCAGGTGGCGGACGAGGTCCTGGGCGCCCTGAACGAGGCCGGCTCCGAGGCCGGCGAATCCATGGACCCGAACATCTCCACCCGCAGCGCCCCCTTCGCCGCGGGCCGCACGGTAGACCAGGACCGCCTCCGCGCGGCCTGGTTCGTCGCCTCCACGGACACCCTCTCCACGGCGATAACCCTCTTCCGTACCACCCCGGACACCCCCCAACTCCTCCCGCTGTCAGGCGTAGCGGGCCGCAACTCCCAACATGGCAACACCCTCCCACCCCGCATCTGGGCGGACTACGCGACGGAGGAGGGGAGTTGAGGAGAGCAGGGCTCCAGACGCCGACTGCTCGACATCTACGGCCTGTACGGTGCTCCGGCCGCGGCCCCGATCGCACCGGTGTGGCATGTACGGCCTTTCCTGTAAGCGAGGAGTCGCCTGGGGCTTGAGTCTGTCTTCCGTTTACGTTGGCCAGTCGGGCAGCTGTGCGGATTTCAACACGCTCAACACTTCGCCGTTGTGGTGAAGCTTTCCCCATCAGGCTTTGTCGGATGTGCTGGGCAGCGATGACGGGCGGTTCGGCGGACAGGCCCCACTCCGGTCTACCCCGTCCCTCGGAAAGCCAGTCCGGCCAGTTCCCCGGGAACCCTGCGTCCCAGCAGGTTCGCGATACACATCAACGCGGGGTGATCGAGCGTGAAGACACGCAGCAGCGCGCTTACTCCTCCCACTGCCCAGCCGGCGAGTGCCGCTCCTGGCCTATCGAGGGCCGTGTGGCGGTTGGTCCGGAATCTCATGATGGAGCTGAGTCTGAGCTGGCGGTTTATCCGCAACGATCCAGTCGGGTTCTACCCCGGCATCCTGTTCACGATTGCTGTGAGCTACCACTACCGGCTGTCTCCCGGCACGTTCGCCTTGATGTTCGCGGCCTCGCTGGTGTATTTCTGGCTCTATATCTACACCTTCTGCTTGTCCAACCAGCTCACTGGTGTGCGGGAGGACAGACTCAACAAACCGTTCCGGCCCTTGGTTTCGGGAGAGGCCAGCCGGCGGGGCACTGCCATCCGAGCCGCCATCGCCAACATCGCTTTCCTCGTGCTTGCGGTGGCCCTGGGCGTGTGGCTGTGGGCGCTTGTCTGGCAGGCGTTGACGCTGCTGCTGCACAACTTGGCACGTGGTGCACGGAGCTGGATGGTGAAGGACTTCGTCATCGCCTGTGGTGTGCCAATGATGCTCGGCCCTGCATGGCAGATGGTGACCCCGGTCACCGGTGAAACATGGCGGTGGATCCTGGCATTGGCAATCTCGGTCCTCCTCCTGATACCGGTTCAGGATCTGCGTGACATGCACGGCGATGTAGCCGATGGGAGGACGACTTTTCCCATGGCTGTCGGTGAACTCGCTACTCGCAGGTTCCTCCTGGTGGGCTTCGCTCTGCTGCCGCTCGTCGTCCACTTTCTCTTGATCCGCGCCTCCGGGGTGGACTGGCCGTCCTGGCTCGCCGAAGCATTGACCGCCGCGTTGTGCTGGACCATCGCCTTCCGAGTTGTGCGGCAGAACGATCCCGGATACGACCACCGCACCTACCGCTTCTTCGAGTACTGGTACATAGCCGTGGTGGGTTCAGCGGCGATCGCTCTGTGACGTGGGGGTGTGGTGAACGCCAATTCCGAGGTCATCGTCATCGGCGCAGGCATCAGCGGCTTGCTTGCCGCCCGAGTGCTCGCCAATTCCTGCGAGACGGTGACAATCATTGAGAGGGACCGGCTGAGCCAGTCCGGTCAGGTGCGTCCCGGCGTCCCACAGGGCAGCCATATCCACGGGCTCCTTGCCCGTGGACACGAAGCGATCGAGGACCTTGTGCCGGGCTTCGCTGAGGACTTGCTGGCTGATGGCGCCGCGTCTGTCGAGTTCCTCTCCGAGACCCGGATTTCGTACCAGGGCTACACGCTGTTGCAGAGTCCTGCTGACATCAGCATGGCCTTTGCAAGCCGTCCTTTCATCGAATCCCGTATCGCACGCAAAGTGCTTGCCCTGCCAAACGTGCGGCTCCTCGACGGGCACACGGTGCAGGCACTCACGGCGACTCCTCATGGAGACCGGATCACAGGGGTCCAGTTGGCCACGCCCGACGGAGAGCGCGTGAAACGCCCCGCGACCCTGGTGGTGGCGGCACTTGGCAAGGCCGGACAGGCACTGTCCTGGCTCGACCGGCTTGGCTATCCCAGGCCCAAGGAAAGCCGGATGCGCATCGACGTCGGTTACGCCAGCCGCCACTACCAGCTCCCTGCTGACGTCCTCGGCAAGGACCGGTTCTTTTTCGACGGGCCTCACGCGGACCGCCCTTGCGGGTTGATGATCGGGGTACAGGAGAACGGCACATGGATCGTCACAGCATGCGGCTACGGGGCGCACGCGCCGCACCGCACCGGCCACAGCTTCCATGAAGTCGTCGCCCGCCTGGCACCCGCAGGAGTCGCAGAACGCCTCGCCGCGTCACCCGCGCTCGACGACATCCACACCTTCGGGTTCCCTGCGAGTACCCGACGCCACTACGAGCGGATCAGCCGCATGCCCGAAGGGCTGATCGCCTTCGGCGACGCCGTGTGCAGCTACAACCCGATCTACGGAATCGGGATGACCTCAGCAGCACTCCAGGCCAAAGCTCTGGCATCGACGCTTGAAGCCGGCGGCCGACGCCTCCCTCAACGCTTCTACCGACGCGCCGCCCCCAACATCACCCTGCTCTGGACGCTCTCAAGCACCATGGACCATTTGATATCCGAGGTGCCAGGCCGGCGCCCCCTCCACGTCCAGCTGGTCGCCCCCTTCTTGAAGCGACTGCTGGCCACGGCGGAATACGACCCGGAGATGGCCCGCACCGTAGCCCGCGTGGTCACGTTCGCAGCCCCGTTGCCGGGGCTCCTTCACCCCAGACTGCTGGTCAGAGTCCTCCACAACCGTCACGACGCACGCGAAAACCCTGTCGTGGGAGTGCGTGATGACTGAGCGCTGTGAACGGAACGCTGGGCTGCTCGGTGCCGTCGTACTCCCCGGACGGGTGCCCGATCCGCGACCAGGTCTCACCCAGGCCGTCACAGCGGAGCGAACAGGGCTCGGCACCGTTTGGCTGTCCGAGCGATGGGGGACCAAAGACCTGCCATCCCTGGCCGGAGCTGTGGCACAACCGACCAGTCGGATCAGGGTCGTTGGCGTCGCCGACTTCCAGATCAGGCACCCGATCGGGCTGGCCTCGCTCGGGTCGACACTTCAGGCGCTGACCGGCGGGCGCTTCGCGTTGGCGTTCGGCCGGGGCGCAGGAGCCTTTCCTGTCGGTCGCGGATTGGGCCTGCCCTATCCCACTTCTCAGCGCATCATCGATCACGTCGCGATCGTGCGCCGGTTGTGGGCGGGAGAGACCGTCCGCTATGACGGCCCCGCCGGGTCCTTTCCGAGCATGCGCATGGCGGACATCCCGGATCTTGCCCCACCGGAATTGCTTTTCGCGGCGATCGGGCCACGGTCACTGAGGCTGGCAGGTGCGCACTTCGATGGCGTCGTCCTCCATCCGATGCTGACCCCCGAAGCTGTCTCCCGTTCGGCGGCCACAGTTCGGGATGCGGCCCGAAAGGCGGGCCGTGACCCCGCTGAAGTCCGCGTGTACGCCAGTGCCTTGATTGCGCCCGATCTGACGCCGCAGGACGAAGACGCAGTCATCGGTGGGCGGGCCGTCACATACCTGCAAGCGCCGGGCTACGGCGAGCTCATCGCCCGCGCTAACGGCTGGGACCCAGCTCCGCTGCAGCAACTGCGCACTCACCCAGCTCTCGCTCACCTGGGCCGAGAACTCGCCGACCAGGAGTTCCTGCGGCATCAGTTGGCAGACGTCAGCCGCACCCTTCCCCCGACCTGGCTCAAGACCACCACGGTTGCCGGCAGCGCCGAAGCATGCGCCCGGTTCCTCCACGGGTACCTGGATTCCGGAGCCGATGAAATCGTGATCAACGGGACAACACCTGATCTCCTCCAGCCAACCATCCAAGCCTTCCAGGCAGCACACTCCGGAGACCTGAGATGTCCAAGGAAATCCCACCAGCACCAGACCTGAGCATCGCGGAGAACCCCGCGACTTCCTGGCGGAAGTTCCTTCGGTCGCCCATCGCTTTCTGGTCTGCTGCTGGTCTTGTCTTCGTCGCCTTCCAAGCGGTGATCTTCTCGCGCTGGATCTCCGATGGCGGCTTGCGCGCAATGCCGTCCGGTGGTTACGAAATATCGACCACGCAGAAAATCGTTACGTGGGCCGTGCAGGCTGCAGTGACCGTAGGTGCAATCATCGTCGCCGTCATTCTCCTGAAGGCCAGCCGCCGCGAGGGGCGTCCCACCTTTCTCGCCCTGCTGTATCTCGGCCTCGCGTTCACCGTCTGGGCCAACCCTATCGCCAACTACGGTGACGTACACGTGAGTCAGAATCGGTATGCCCTCAACGTTGCCACGTGGGGGCCATACATTCCCGGATGGGAATCCTCCTACGTCGAGGAACAAGCCGAGGTCTTCATCTCCGCCACCGGCCTGGGATACATGCTGTGCATCCTGTGGGCGATGATCCCGATCGCCATCTTCGATCGGATGAGAGGTCAGGAGTCGTCGAGTGGGATGGCACGTTGGAGCCTGACGCACGTCATCATCGCAACAGTGGCAGTCGGAGCCGTGCTTGAAGCGATCCTGGATCCGATCTGGGTGAAAACCGGGGCAGGCTATGCTTACGCAGGCGTGGGTCAGACGTTTACCGTCTTTTCAGGGCACTGGTACCAGTTCCCACTCGCCAACATCCTGGTGTTCCCGTTCGTTCTCTCGCTGCCACCGGTTCTGATGATCTGGAAGTCCCGGCGAACGGGCCGCGACGTCTGGATCCTTCAAGGTCGTGAGTATCTACCCCGCAGGGTCTCTAATTGGGTCAGTCTTGGGGCGGCCATTGGCTTGGCGAATGTCATGGTCTTGCTCGCCTTGACGCTCTCCCTGACGCTGTGGGGGAACGATGCCTTTCCCGCTGACATGCCCAGCTACTTGCAGGTGGGATGATGGTCCTCAGCGCCGCGCAACTGGTAGGGACCTGGACGCTGGAGACTGTTACTGTCACGCGTCCAGGCTCCACCATCACTCTGCGGAATCCAGACGTGAGTGGAATGCTCTGCTACTCGCCTGACCATCATCTCCTGGCAATGATTCGACTGTCGAAAGCGCCGCCAGCTGCGGGCTCGTTCCCTCTGCCCGAGTTCATCGCCTACGCTGGCTGCGCCGCCATCAGTGGCGACCAAATCGAATGCCGGGTTCAGATAGGAAGCGATCGGGCACTCGTCGGAAGTGTTCAGACGCGAATGGCAGTTTTGAGGGATCATCAACTCCATCTCTCCACCTCATACATGGAAAGCGAAGCTGTCCTCACCTGGCGCAAGGCAGCGAGCTGATCCACGGACTGCCTGGCCGGAGCGGCAATCGTATTCCGAAGGAGGGTTCCTCAGCCGCTCCGACCCGTTCGAAGACACCCGAGGCCCATCGGCCAGCCCTCAGTGACCACATCTCCCACGAACTGGAGGCGGCTGCCTGATGGCTGGCCAGCCCAAGCGCAACCCGAACGGCGTGGGGGCGATCACCAAACGCAAGGACGGCCGGTTTCAGTGAGCGGGTCCATGTGCCCAGCCGGGCGGCACCCGGGCCCGCAAGTTCGCGTACGGCATGCGGCAGGCAGCTGCCCGCAGTAAGGCGGGGGAGAGGTGGCACGAGTCCGACTACGTTCTGCCTGGACATGGTGCTGGAATCCGATTCCTGATGAGACTTCTTGAAATTGAAATTCCCCACCCGCGCTCGCGACGTTCCCCAGGTTTGCTTCTGTTTTCCACCTCGCCGGCGGACCGTCAGTTGCAGTAGTCACAGCCAGGCTGGCAGCCGCACGTGTCCTCAACCTGAGCGGGGGCAGTCGGGGATGTCGTGGCAGAGGGTGCGCAGCAGCCTTTGCCGTGCCAGGCGTCACGCCCTTCCTTGACAGCGATGGCGGCGATGACGATGGCGGCGATGGGGTCGGCCCAGGACCAGCTGAGAGTTGCGTTGAGGACCAGGCCGACCAGGAGTACGGCCGACAGGTAAGTGCAGAGCAGTGTCTGCTTGGAGTCGGCGACCGCGCTGGCGGAGTCAAGCTCGCGGCCCGCGCGGCGCTGGGCGGCGGACAGGAATGGCATGACTACGAGGGAGGCGGCGGCGAGCACGATGCCGGGAATGGAGCGTTCTGCCTCTCCGGTGCCGGTCAGGGCGCGTACGGCGTCGACGCTGACGTAGGCGGCGAGCGCGAAGAACGACACTGCGATGATACGCAGGGTCGTCTTTTCGCGTGCTTCGCGTTCGGCGTGCTGTCGGGCAGAGAACTGCCAGGCGACCGCGGCGGCTGAGGAGACCTCTATGACGGAGTCCAGGCCGAAGCCGATCAAGGCGGTAGAGGAGGCGAGGGTTCCGGCGGTGAGGGCGACGATTGCTTCGATGACGTTGTAGGTGATGGTGGTGGCGACCAGTAGGCGTATCCGGCGGGCGAGCGCGTCACGGCGGGCTGGGGAAGGCTCGAGGGATATCGCAGTCATCAGAAGCACCCTTTGTCGTCGGCGTCCGGGCATGTGCGGTCGGTCTCGACGGCAACCACGGCGGTTCGCAGGTCATCCAGGGCGTGGCCGAGACGTTCGTCGGCCAGCTCGTAGCGGGTGCGGCGTCCGTCGGGGACGGTAACGACCAAGCCGCAGTCCCGTAGGCACGCGAGGTGGTTCGACAGCCGGGTGCGGGAGACGCCAAGGGCTTCGGCGAGATCAGCCGGATAGGCCGGGGCCTTCCGCAGGGCGAGCAGGATGCGGCAACGGATCGGGTCTGCGAGCGCGCGGCCGAACCGGGCCAGGACCTCGGTGTCAGTAGCAACAGTCAGCACACCACGACAATACATGGAATCCTGAATCCAGGGAATCGTGGATTGTCTGTCTACTTCGGCAACCCACCTACTTGAGACTGCAACAAACTGGGGTGGTGAGCGGGGGTCGCTCACCCGGCTGACCCCCGCTCACCACCACCCGAGGTCGCCGAAACCCTCAGGCCCTGGCGACCCGTCCTGGCTGCTGATCCTGGCTCGCCTGCGCGAAGGCCCCCGCCTGTCCACCGAGCCGGCCAACGCCGCGGGCATGGAGCAGTCCGCCCGCTCCCATCAGCTCCGTGTCCTTCGCGCTCTTGGGCCGTCTCGGTCAGCGCTTCCTGGAGCAGCGCGGAGGCAGAAGGCAAGGCGCAGCCCTTGGTTGGGGACGCGCATCGGGCGGGTAGGTTGTCCGGGTGCGTGAATCAGGGCGGGTCGTGAAGCGGGCGTTCGGCGCTCTGCTGTGCGCGGTGTCCTCCCTGTTGCTCGGTGGCGTCAGCCACGTCCTGGCAGGCGGTCAGCTTCCTGGTATCGGCTGGCTCGCGGCGGCGTTCGTCGTGCTGGCGGCGGTCGGCGTGGGACTGTCCGGGCCGCAGCGTCGCTTCGATGTCACTGTGTTCACGATGGGCTCCATCCAGTTCGTCCTGCACCTCGTCTTCCACTGCGCCTCGATGCCGGCGATGGAGCCTTCCATGGCGTCAGGCTCGATGGGCGCGCACATGGACATGGGTGCCCTGGACACGCACATGGACATGAGCGGCCAAAGCGGCGTCCATCCGATGCCCGCGAGCATGACCGTGGCGCACGGACTGGCCGCTCTGGGTGTTTCCGTCTGCCTTGTCCACGGGGAGAGCATGCTCAGGCGGCTGGCCGCCCTCGTTGTACCGATCTTGCTGTTCTGGGTCGCTCCGGCCCTGGTGCCTGTTCCGCGGCCGCGCTTGCGCGGCCCGCTGGTCGTGCCGCTGCCGCACGGTGTTGTGCTCGCGCGCTGCTGTCCGCTGCGTGGTCCTCCCGGGCCTGCTCCGGCCTGACCTGTCGTATCACCCCGCGCGGCAGTGGAACGCGCCGTGCGGCGATGCCGCATGCACTCCTGCGGGGCTGAGTCGGGCCGGTGTTCGCTCCGCCGTCGGCGGTGTTCACCAGACGACTTTCGCCCGTGTGCCCCAGCCTGCGCTGACGGGCGCGCCCAGGGAGGTTCCCGCATGTCCGTGATACCTGACAGTCCACCTCAGCCCGCACCCGACGATCCGCACTGGTCCACAGCGACCACGGCAGAGGAAGCACCAGCGTCGACACCCGCCGCCAACACCCGTCCTCTCCGGTCCCGTCAGGGCGTGTGGGCACTGTTGCGGCGTCTGCATTTCTACGCGGGTGTTTTCGTCGCCCCGTTCCTGTTCCTGGCCGCGCTGACCGGGCTCGCCTACACGGTCACCCCGCAGCTCGATCAGCTCGTCTACGGTGACGAGCTCCGCGTGGAGCACGCGGCCGGGCAGCAGCACTCACTGGCGGACCAGATCGGGGCCGCCCGCGCCGCGCACCCGGAAGGCTCGCTCGCCTACGTCGTCACCCCGCCCACAGCCGAGGACACCACCCGGGTGGTGCTGA
>NZ_LIQY01000264.1 GCF_001418495.1 Streptomyces pathocidini
TCGTCACCTCCCAGGTCATCTGGAAGGACTGCGGCTACGGGATGATCATGTTCCTCGCCGCGATGGCCGCCATCAACGTCGGACTGTACGAGTCCGCGGCGATGGACGGCGCCGGGTGGCTGCGCCGCATCTGGCACGTCACCCTGCCGGGCATCCGGCCGGTCATCGTCATGCTGCTGATCCTGCGGCTCGGCGACATCCTCACCGTCGGCTTCGAGCAGATGCCGTCGGGCCCGACGCCTCCGAAGTCATGGACACCTACGTCTACTTCCACGGCGTCGTCGACGGCGACTGGGGCATCAGCACCGCGGCCGGCCTGATGAAGGGCGTGATCGGGTTCGCCCTGATCCTCGCCGCCAACAAGCTGGCCCACCGCTTCGGGGAGCAGGGGGTTTACCGATGAGCGCGTCCCGTATGTCCAGCACCTCCAACCGCAGGTCCGGCATCTCCCACCGGATGTCAGGCATTTCCAACCGGCGCATGCCCGGCGCGGACGGGCCCGCGCCCGTGGCCGACCCCCGCAAGCCCGACCGCCGCAAGCCCGCCCGCACTTCCGGGCGTCCGCCCTGGATGGAGCGCCCCTCCCCGCTCGGCCGGGGCGGCAAGGCGCTCGTCATCGCCGTCATCGCGGTCGTCGTCACGTACCCGTTCCTGCTCGCGCTCGGCACCAGCCTGGCCACACAGGAGGAGCTGTCCGCCAACGGCGGGTACGTCCTCCTCCCCGATCACCCCACCCTGGAGGCGTACCGGGTGGTCCTCGCCGGAGGCGTCGTCACCCAGGCCGCGCTGGTGAGCGTCGGCATCACGGTCGCGGGTACGGCGCTCAGCCTGCTGTGCACGGTCACGCTTGCCTACGGCCTGTCCCGCCCTGGCACGGTCGCGGCGAAGCCGCTGCTGCTGGTGGTGCTGGGAACGTTCCTGTTCACGCCGGGCCTCATCCCCCTGTATCTGACGGTCGACGCGTTCGGCATGCTCGACACGTACGCGTCGCTGATCGTGCCGGTGCTGGTCAACGCGTTCAACGTGGTCGTCGTGCGGGCGTTCTTCCAGTCCATCCCGGAAGAGCTGTACGAGGCCGCGAAGCTGGACGGTGCGGGCGACTTTGCGGTGCTGCGGCGCATCGTGCTGCCGCTGTCCAAGGCGGTGATCGCGGTGGTCGGCCTGTTCTACGCGGTCATGTACTGGAACACCTTCTTCAACGCGGTGCTGTTCCTCAACGACAACTCCAAGCTCCCGCTCCAGGTGATCCTGCGGACGTACGTCGTCCAGGGCGAGGCGCTCAACGCCAAGGCGCTCGGCGTCTCGGTCCTGCCGCCCTCCACCGCCCTCCAGATGGCCGTGCTGATCCTGGCGGTCGTGCCGATCTTCTGCGTCTTCCCCTTCCTCCAGAAGTACTTCGTCAAGGGCGTCCTGACCGGCGCCGTCAAAGCCTGAAGCCGAAAGTCTGAAGCCGAAACCCGAGGCCGAAAGCCGAAACCCGAAGCCGAAGCCTGAGGCCCGAAGCCGAACAGGCCGTCCCGGTCGCCCGAGCAACGAAGGAGCACCATGTCCTCCAAGAACCTCAACCGCCGCGGCTTCATAGGGGCCGCGGGCGCGGCGGGCCTGGCCGTCGCCAGTACGGGCGCCCTGACGGGCTGCTCCGACTCCGGCGCGGCCCCGGGCCACGGGGCCGAGGCATCGGCCGAGCTGAAGCTGCCGACCTACGCGCCCGCGAAGGTCGCGCCCCCGGACCTGCCCGGCGACGCCGCCAAGGGCGTCGACCCCGGCTACCTGCGGTATCCCAAGGAACTGGTGAAGTCCGTACCCACCCCGCCCGGGGACGGCAAGCCGATCACGGCGCTCACGGAGACCTTCACCACGCCCCCGCCCGGCATGGCCGGCAACGCGTACTGGCAGGAGCTCAACAAGCGCTTGGGCTCCGAGTTCAAGATGACTGTGGTCGTCGACGACGCCCAGTCCACCGCGTACCGGGCCAAGTTCAACGCCATCGTGGCCAGCGGCGACATCCCCGACATCGTCTGGATCCCGCCGAACCAGGGCCTCCAGCAGATCCCGGGCCTGGTCGCGGCCAAGTTCGCCGACCTGACTCC
Organism: Streptomyces pathocidini; assembly: GCF_001418495.1. Taxonomy (GTDB): domain Bacteria; phylum Actinomycetota; class Actinomycetes; order Streptomycetales; family Streptomycetaceae; genus Streptomyces; species Streptomyces pathocidini. The sequence goes on from NZ_LIQY01000264.1 coordinate 2,091, forward strand.
GCTCCTGTCGGGCGACGCGGTGAAGAAGTTCCCGAACCTCGCCAACTTCCCGGAAGCGGCCTGGAAGAGCGGGGTCATCGACGGCAAGATCGTCGGCATTCCCTTCCCCAACCCCCGGATCCGGCAGCTGTACCTCGCCAACCCGGAGTTCTGGAAGCCCGTCGGCGGCCTGGAGTTCGACAGCGCCGAGGACTTCCTCGCCAAGGGCAGGGAACTGCTCGACACCAAGCGCAAGAAGTACGTGCTGGAGCCGGCGTACGTGAACCATGTGGCGCGGTTCAACGAGTGGTACGGGGGCCACAACACCTGGGGCCTGCGCGACGGCAAGCTGGTCCACATGTTCGAGAGCGACGAGTACTTCGCCGCCATCGAGTTCGCGCTCAAGTGCCGGCGCGCCCAGCTCTTCTGGCCGGACCTGAACATCCCCATGACCACCACGCTGGAGAAGATCCAGGGCGGCTACCTCGGCGCCTATGTCAACTCCTTCACCGGACTGCTCAGCGACGCGAAGCAGTACGATTTCCCGATGGAGACGATCAGGCCGTTCGCCGCCGAAGCAGGCGCGAAGCCGAACGTCGGCCTCACCTGGATCAGCTCCTTCACGGCCATCAACGGGAGCGCGGGCAAGAAGCGCGTCGAGATGCTGCTGAACGTGCTCAACTACCTTGCCGCGCCGTTCGGAACCGAGGAGCGGCTCTTCCTCGACAACGGCGTCGAGGACGTCCACTACACGCGGACCAGGACCGGCGACACCAAGTTCACCACCAAGGGCAACGCGGTGGCGCTGACCACCTCCCAGCCGCTGGCCACCATGACCACCGCGCCGCCGTACCTCTACATCCCCGGCGAACCCGACATGACCCGGAACATCCACGGCTGGGAGACCGAACTGCTCGAGATCGGCCAGGCGAACCCCACGGAGGGCCACTTCTCCGACACCTTCTCCAACAAGGGCAGTTCGCTCACCACCGACGTGTACGACAGGGTCATGGACATCGTCGCGGGCCGCATGCCGCTGTCGGAGTACCAGGACGTGGTCAAGAAGTTCCGCCGCAACGGCGGGGACAAGATGCGCGGCGAGTACGAGGAGTCCCTGTCCAAGTCGAAGCCGAAGTCGAAGTGAGCCGGGGCGAGCTGGGGCAAGTTGGGGCGAACTGGGGTAGCCGGGCCCCCGGCCAGTGCAGCTGTGGCCGGCCCACCCGGCCGGGCCGGCCCTGGTGGGCCAAGTGACGGGGCGAGTCAAGTGAGGGGAACCATGGAGGACTTGCGCATCGGAGTCGTAGGGCTCGGGCTGCGCCGCAGTGTGGCCGCCGCCGTGCACCGTCCCGGGAAGGGCGCGGTCGTGGCGGCGGTCGCCGACCTCGACCCCGAGGTGCGGCGGTGCGAGGGGGAGGCCTTCGACGCGTACGCGGTCGAGGACTACCGCCGCTTGCTGGACGACGACAAGCTCGACGCCGTCGTCATCGCCACCCCCGACGACACCCACGAGGCCATCGCCTGCGACGCATTGCGCGCGGGCAAGGCCGTCTTCGTCGAGAAGCCGCTCGGCATCACGGTGGAGAGCTGCGACACGATCCTGCGCACCGCGTACGAGACCGGCACCCGCCTCTACGTCGGCCACAACATGCGGCACATGGGCGTCGTCCGGCTGATGCGGGACATCATCGCGCGGGGCGACATCGGCGAGCCCAAGACCGTATGGGTCCGGCACTTCGTCGGCTACGGCGGCGACTACTACTTCAAGGACTGGCACGCCGACCGCACCCGCACCACCGGCCTGCTGCTCCAGAAGGCCGCGCACGACATCGACGTCGTCCACTGGCTGGCCGGGGGCTACGCGCAGCGCGTCAACGCGCTCGGCGACCTGATGGTCCACGGCGACCTGCCGCGCCGCGAGCCGGACACCCCGCGCCCGGCCAACTGGCTGAAGGAGTACGAGTGGCCGCCCACGGCCCGCCGCGACCTGCACCACGTGGTGGACGTCGAGGACGTGTCGGTGCTGAACATGCAGCTCGACAACGGGGTCATCGCGGCCTACCAGCAGTGCCACTTCACGCCCGACTACTGGCGCAACTACACGGTCATCGGGACCGAGGGCCGGCTGGAGAACTTCGGCGACGGGCCGGGCGATGTCATCAAGGTCTGGAACACCGGTCCGAGCGGCTACCGCGCCGAGCCGGACATCACGTACCGCGTCCCCGACGCGGCGGGCTCGCACGGGGGTGGGGACCAGCGGATCATGACCGAGTTCCTGCGGTTCGCCCGCGAGGGCGGGGCCACGGACACCTCGCCGGTCGCGGCGCGGATGAGCGTGGCGGCGGGCGTGATGGCCACACGCTCGCTGCGCGAGGGCGGCACGCCGTACGACGTCCCGCCGCTGGCCCGCGAGCTGATCGCGTACTTCGACGGGGGGCAGGTGGCAGGCTGACAGCTGAGGCTCGTTGTTTTCCTTCATGCCGTTAATACACCGCTCGACCGCACGGGGTTCCCGC
>NZ_LIQY01000265.1 GCF_001418495.1 Streptomyces pathocidini
CCGCGGCCCGCATGGCCCCGGCCGACCCCACCCCCTGGCTGGCGCTGCTGATCCTGGCCCGCGCCACCGGCACCGACGAGGAACAGCTGCAGGCCTTCGACCAGGTGCGCGGCCGCCACCGCGACCACCACCACGCGCACCACCTCATGACCGCCTGCCTGGCCGAGCGCCAACAGGGCTACGCCGACGACCCGTTCCACGAGGTGTACGACTTCGCCACCTGGGCCGCCGAACAGGCCCCCGCCGACTCCCCGCTGGCCGTCCTGCCCGTGATCGCGCACACCGAGCGCTATCGCGTACTGGCCCTGGCCGGCGCCGAACCCGACGACCCGGCGAAGTCCCGCCACTGGGCCACCCGCCGCGCCCGGCAGGCCATGAAGGCCGCCTTCGACTGGTGGCTGGAATGGGGCGGAGGCCAGCACCACCCGCGCCACCGGATCGACCTCAACTTCCTGGCCCACGCCAAGGTCGCCGAGGGTCGCCCCGCCGAGGCCGCCCCCCTCTTCGAACGGATCGGCCCGTACGCCACCGACGCCCCGTGGAGCTATCCCGATCGCGACCCCGGGAAGGCCTTCCGGGCCGCCCGCCGCCTCGTGATCAACTCCTCGTAATCCGGCCCCCGTTCGGGCCGCCACCGCGTACGCTTCGCAGTCCCCCCCCGCACCCCCGCTCACCGAGCCCACCGAAAGGACGGCCCCGCCATGCCGACGGGCAGAAGCACCGAGATCAGCACGTTCAAAGGACAGGACCGGGCGTTGCGCGCCGACCGGATCGGGGTGGCAGGGCTCCTGCTGTCGGTGCTGGCCGCCAGCGCGCCCCTCATGGTCGTCGCGGGTGTCATGCCCACCACATACGCGGTGATGGGCATCGTCGGGCAGCCACTGCTGTTCGTGATCCTCGGTGTCGTCCTGGCCCTCTTCAGCGTCGGGTACGCGGAGATGAGCCGCCACGTCCACAACGCCGGTGCCTTCTACGCGTACATAGCCCGCGGCCTCGGCGGGACCGCGGGCGCCGGGGCCTCCTTCGTCGCCCTGGTCGCCTACAGCACCCTCCAGGTCGGCATCTTCGGCATCTTCGGCTTCGAGGTCTCCGGCCTCTTCGCCACCTACCTCGACACCGAACTCGCCTGGTGGATCCCGGCCTTGGCCGCCGTCGCCGTGGTCGGCGCGCTCGGCTGGCTGAAGATCGACCTCAACGCCAAGGTGCTCGGCGTCCTGCTGATCATCGAGGTCGCCCTCGTCGTCGTCTTCGACATCGCAGCCGTCGCCGACCCGGCCAAGGAGGGCCTGTCCCTCCACGCCTTCAACCCGGACACGCTCGCCGGCGCCGGCCTCGGCACCGCCCTGTGCTTCTGCATCGCCGCCTTCACCGGCTTCGAACAGGCCCCGGTGTACGCGGAGGAGACCAGCCGCCCCCAACTCGTCGTCTCCCGCGTGATGTTCCTGGCCATCGGCTTCGTCGCCTTCTTCTACACCCTCAGCTCCTGGGCGCTCACCGTCGCCGCCGGCCCCTCCGGAATCGTTCCCGCGGCCCAGAAGCAGAGCGCGGGCCTGCTGTTCTTCCTCACCGAGAGCCGGCTGGGCGGCGCCTTCACCGACCTGCTCCACATCCTGTTCGTCACCGGCATGTTCGCGGCGCTGCTCAGCTTCCACAACGTCGTCGCCCGCTACGCGTTCGCGATGGGCCGCGAGGGCCTGCTGCCCGCCGTCTTCTCCCGCACCAACCGCTCCAGCGGCGCCCCCGGCACGGGCTCCCTGCTCCAGACCACCGTCTCGCTGGTCCTCGTCCTGGCCTTCGCGCTCACCGACGACAAGCCCGTCGGCGACCCGACCGCGGCGGTGCTGCGGCTGTTCACCTGGATGGGCAACGTCGGCGCGCTCGGCGTCATCCTGCTGATGGCTGCCGCCTCGCTCGCCGTCATCGTCTTCTTCACCCGCCGCGGCGCCGCCCGCGTCCAGGCCTGGCGGCTCGTCTGCTCCGGGCTCTCGGGGCTCGCGCTGCTGGTCATCGCCTTCTACACGGTCAAGGACTTCGACGTCCTCGTCGGCGCGGGCCCCGGCTCCGCCCTCAGCTGGGCCCTGCCGGCCGTCATCGGCGCCGCCCTGGCCATCGGCCTCGTCTACGGCCTGGTGCTGCGCACCGTCAAGCCCGAGACCCACGCCCGCATCGGCCTGGGCAACGAGGCCTTCCAACTGGAGAGGGCCGCCACGGCACCTCCGGTGGGGAAGACCGCGTCGGCGTGACGGGCCCGCCCCGCCCGCCACCCGGCGGCGGGGCGGCCCGCTGCACCTACACCGTCCAGCGCCACTCCGCGACCTCCGGCAGGTCCGTGCCGTGCTCGCGGATCCACGCGTGGTGCCGGGTGCGGGTGTCCGCCATGGCCTGGCGCACGCCCACGGCCCGTACGCCCAGCCCCGGCACGCGGTCGATCACGTCCATGACGAGCCGGTAGCGGTCCAGGTCGTTGCGGACCACCATGTCGAACGGCGTGGTCGTCGTGCCCGACTCCTGGTAGCCCCGCACATGCAGGTGCGGGTGCCCGGCCCGCCGGTAGGCCAGCCGGTGGATCAGCCACGGATAGCCGTGGTACGCGAAGATCACCGGCCGGTCGCGGGTGAACAGCGCGTCGTACTCCCCGTCCGGCATCCCGTGCGGATGCAGGTCCCGCGGCATCAGCGCCGTCATGTCGACCACGTTGACCACCCGCACCCCCAGATCCGGCAGATGGTGCCGCAGCAGGTTGGCCGCGGCCAGCACCTCCTGCGTCGGCACGTCCCCGGCCGCGGCGAGTACGACATCGGGCTCGCGCCCGGTGTGCTCGCTGCCCGCCCACTCCCACGCCCCCGCGCCCCGCGCGCAGTGCGCCCGCGCGTCCTCCAGCGACAGCCAGTCGAAGCACGGCTGCTTGCCCGCGACCACCACGTTCACGTAGTCCCGGGAGTGCAGCACGTGCTCGGCCACCGACAGCAGGGTGTTGCTGTCCGGCGGCAGATAGACCCGTACGACCTCGGGGCTCTTGTTGAGCACATGGTCCACGAAACCGGGGTCCTGGTGCGAGAAGCCGTTGTGGTCCTGCCGCCACACATGCGAGGTCAGCAGGTAGTTGAGCGAGGCCAGCGGCCGCCGCCAGGGCAACTTCCGTGCGGTCTTCAGCCACTTGACGTGCTGGCTGGCCATCGAGTCGACGATGTGCACGAACGCCTCGTAGCTGGCGAACAGACCGTGCCGCCCGGTCAGTAGATAGCCCTCCAGCCAGCCCTGGCACAGGTGTTCCGACAGCACCTCCATCACCCGGCCGTCCCGCGCCAGGTTCTCGTCCCCCTCGGCGAGCGCCTCCTGCCAGGCCTTGCCCGTCACCTCGTACAGCGCGTCCAGCCGGTTCGAGGCCGTCTCGTCGGGCCCGAAGACCCGGAAATCGCGGCGCTCGGCCGTCTCGGCCATCATCCGGGCGAGCAGGGCGCCCAGCACCCGCGTCGGCTCGTGCAGCCCCACCCCCGGCTTGCCGACGTGCACGGCGAAGTCCTCCAGCGGCGGCGCCGGCAGATCGCGCAGCAGCAGACCGCCGTTGGCGTGCGGGTTCGCGCCGAGCCGCGCCTCGCCCTCCGGCACACACGCCAGCACCTCCGCCACCGGCCGCCCGTCCCCGTCGAACAGCTCCTCGGGCCGGTACGAGCGCAGCCACCGCTCCAACTGCCGCAAGTGCTCGGGGTTTTCCCGCACCTGACCCAACGGCACCTGGTGCGAGCGCCATGTGCCCTCCACCGCCAGCCCGTCGACCTCCGCGGGCCCGGTCCAGCCCTTCGGCGTCCGCAGCACGATCACCGGCCAGCGCGGCCGCTCGGCCGCCCCCTCCTCGCGCGCGGCCCGCTGGATCCCGGCGATACGGTCCAGGGCGCGGTCCATGGCCACGGCCATCGCCCGGTGCACCAGCGGCGGCTGGTCGCCCGTCACCTGCAGGGGCTCGTAGCCGTATCCGCGCAGCAGATCGTCGAGTTCGGCCTCGGGCAGCCGGGCCAGCACGGTCGGGTTGGCGATCTTGTAGCCGTTGAGGTGCAGGATCGGCAGTACCGCCCCGTCGTGCACCGGATCGAGGAACTTGTTGGAGTGCCAGGACCCGGCCAGCGGACCGGTCTCCGCCTCCCCGTCTCCGATGACACAGGCCACCAGCAGCCCCGGGTTGTCCAGCGCGGCCCCGTACGCGTGCGCCAGCGAGTAGCCCAACTCGCCGCCCTCGTGGATCGAACCCGGCACGTCCGGGGACACATGGCTGGGAATCCCGCCGGGGAAGGAGAACTGGTGGAACAGCCGCGCCATCCCCGCGGCGTCCCGGCCCACATCCGGGTAGTTCTCCGAATAGCTGCCCTCCAGCCAGGAGTTGGCGACCACCGCGGGCCCGCCGTGCCCCGGCCCCCACACGCAGATCGCGTCGAGCCCCCTGGCCCTGATGACCCGGTTCAGATGCGTGTAGACGAGGTTGAGGCCGGGCGTCGTGCCCCAGTGGCCGAGCAGCCGCGGCTTGATCTGACGCGACGTCAAAGACTCCCGCAGCAGCGGGTTCTCCAGCAGGTAGATCTGCCCGGCGGACAGGTAGTTCGCGGCCCGCCAGTGCGCGTCCAGCGCCGACAGCTCCGTCTCGCCGGGGCCGGGGTGCTCGGTGGCCATCAGGCCCTCCTCGAACTCGGGGAACCGGGAACGCGGTACGTGCCCCACACGGGCGCCGCACCACGCGGACGGGGCCGCCGGAATGGATCCGGCGGCCCCGTCTCGGTCCGACTTGGCGCGTTGCGGCTAGTGCCTGTTGCCGCCCTTGAAGTTGTCGTTGCCCTTGTGACCGTTGCCCTTGTGGGCGCCGTAGCCCTCGCGCCCGGAGCCACCGCCGCTGACATTGGCGCACGTGTTGCCGAACGCGGGGTTCAGGGCGGCGATGACGTCGACCGTGTTGCCGCAGAGGTTGATCGGGATCGAGACCGGGGTCTGGATCGCGTTGCCGGAGAGGAAGCCGGGAGAACCGAGGACCGCAGCATTGGTGCCCTGGTCGCCGTTCCTCTCGTTGGAGTAGTACTTCTTGTGGTTCTCGCGGTGCTCGCGGTGCTCCCGCTGCTTGTGTTCCTTCTTGTGCGGCTTCCTGTGGATCGGCTCCTCGTAGCTCGGCTTCTCCTCGCCGCCGCCACCTCCGTAGCCGTTCTCGGCCACAGCGGCGCCCGCGCCGCCCACGATGAGAGCGCAGCTCGCGGCGGTCAGCGTGGCAGCCCTGGCGATTCGCTTCATCACCATTTTCCTTTCAGGTTGGGAATGGTGCTTATCCCCGTAGCTTCGATCCGGTCATCGATCACCGCATGGTCTCCCGATGAGGTCATCCGGGGCTGCGCCAATCATGGGCATGAGATCGGGAACCCGGCGCGCGGAGCTCTGCTATTCGGGGGGTGCTGACCGAGAAACCCGAGGAAAACGGCCTACAGATTCACCGTTACGCGTTCACCCGGCGTATGCCATGACGCCTTGTACGAAGACTTGTTGGTATTCCTGCCGACTAAATGATGGACCGTCCGGTCCGAATGGACGACGCCACGCACGGAGTAGCCGGGCGCGTCCCGCGAATGGCCGTGACATTTCTGCTTGGGTTCCGTCCGGGCCCGCGTAATGCTCCGTCACACGAAAGCGGGGAGGCCATGTCCGCTGAACCCTGGCTGCTGATGTACCACTCCGTCGCCGCCGGCACGGAGGACCCGTACCGCACCACCGTCACCCCCGACCGGCTGCGCCGCCAGCTGCGCTGGATGGAGCGGCGCGGCCTGCGCGGGGTCGGCGTCGGGGAGCTGCTGCGGGAACGGGCCGCCGGCCGCGCCGACCGGCTGGTCGGCCTCACCTTCGACGACGGCTACGCCGACTTCACCGAGAACGCCGTGCCGGTGCTGCATGAACGCGGCTTCACCGCGACCGTGTTCGTACTGCCCGGCCGCCTCGGCGGCGACAACGCCTGGGCGCGGCTCGGCCCCCGCAGGCCCCTGCTGACCACGGACGGCATCCGCGAGGCCGCCGCCGCGGGCATGGAGATCGGCTCCCACGGCCTGCGCCACGTCCCCCTGCCCGAGGCCGACGAGGTCCCGCTGCGCCAGGAGACGGCCCACAGCCGCGCACTCCTCGAGCGCATCACCGGCCACCCGGTAGAGGGCTACTGCTACCCGTACGGCGCCGTCGACGCCCGCGCCATCCGGGCCGTACGGGAGGCCGGCTACGCCTACGCCTGCGCCGTCGACCCCGGCCTGTTCACCGGCACGTACGCCCTGCCCCGGATCCGCGTCGGCGGCCGGGACGGCGCCCTCCGGCTGACCGCCAAACGCCTGCTCCACCCCGTACGCCGCCGGGCGCTCCCCGCGGAGGCGGACACTCCGCCGCTGAGCAGCGCCGTGGGGTGAGAAACGGCCGCGGGCCGGGGAGAACGCTCCCCGGCCCGCGGCCGTACGGTGTGTCCGAGGGGGGACTTGAACCCCCACGCCCGATAAAGGGCACTAGCACCTCAAGCTAGCGCGTCTGCCATTCCGCCACCCGGACAAGGTGTCCGCCGCCCGGCCCGGAGGCCGCCGCGACGTGGGAAACCATAGCAAACATCCGGCCGTGGCCGATCACCCGGGTGGGCGCTGCCGAGGCCCCGCGGAGGCGTCGTGACGGGGGCGTGACGGGCGTATTGCGGCCTTGGGCCGCGGGCCCGGGAGAGGGAGGATGGCCGTGGACACCCGCCGCGGAGCGGGGGCCGACCGGCCCGGCCGCGGCAGCGAACCACGAGGAGGCAGTGTGAGCGAGTCGAAGCCGGCCCGTACGGGAGAGGACGAGGTCGTCGACCTGTGCCGGGATCTGATCCGGATCGACACCAGCAACTACGGCGACCACTCGGGGCCCGGTGAACGGGCGGCGGCCGAGTACGTCGCCGAGAAGCTCGCCGAGGCGGGCCTCGAACCGAAGATCTTCGAGTCGCACCCCGGCCGGGCCTCGACCGTCGCCCGGATCGAGGGCGAGGACCCCTCCCGGCCCGCGCTGCTCATCCACGGCCACACCGACGTCGTACCGGCCAACGCCGACGACTGGACGCACCACCCGTTCTCCGGCGAGATCGCCGACGGCTGCGTCTGGGGCCGGGGCGCGGTCGACATGAAGGACATGGACGCGATGACGCTGGCGGTCGTGCGGGACCGGCTGCGCAGCGGCCGCAGGCCCCCGCGCGACATCGTGCTCGCCTTCCTCGCCGACGAGGAGGCCGGCGGCGTCTACGGCGCCCGGCACCTGGTCAACGAGCACCCCGAGCTCTTCGAGGGCGTGACCGAGGCCATCGGCGAGGTCGGCGGCTTCTCGTTCACCGTCAACGAGAACCTGCGGCTCTACCTGGTGGAGACCGCGCAGAAGGGCATGCACTGGATGCGGCTGATCGTGGACGGCACCGCCGGGCACGGTTCGATGACCAACAACGACAACGCGATCACCGAACTGTGCGAGGCGGTGGGCCGGTTGGGCCGCCACCCGTTCCCGGTCCGGGTCACCAAGACCGTGCGGTCCTTCCTGGACGAGCTGTCCGACGCGCTCGGCACCCCGCTCGACCCCGAGGACATGGAGGCGACGCTCGCGAAGCTCGGCGGCATCGCGAAGATCATCGGCGCCACCCTCCGCAACACCGCCGCCCCGACGATGCTGGGCGCCGGCTACAAGGTCAACGTCATCCCCGGCCAGGCCACCGCCCACGTCGACGGCCGCTTCCTGCCCGGCTACGAGGAGGAGTTCCTCGCCGACCTCGACCGGATCCTGGGCCCGCGGGTCAGGCGCGAGGACGTGCACGCGGACAAGGCGCTGGAGACCAGCTTCGACGGCTCGCTGGTCGAGGCGATGCAGTCCGCGCTGAGGGCCGAGGACCCCATCGCGCGCGCCGTGCCGTACTGCCTCTCCGGCGGTACGGACGCCAAGTCCTTCGACGACCTCGGCATCCGCTGCTTCGGCTTCGCCCCGCTCCAACTCCCGCCGGAGCTCGACTTCGCGGGGATGTTCCACGGAGTCGACGAGCGAGTCCCGGTCGACGGGCTGAAGTTCGGGGTCCGCGTGCTGGACCGCTTCCTCGACCAGTGTTGATTCCAGGGCAAGTTGTGTGCGGTCGCTGATCGGGTATTCGTACGTACCTCGCTGGAAAGAGTGAACGCCCGGATGGCCCCGTGGCCCGGTTCCCCCTTCCTCGTTACAGGCTGTGCGATCCCGCGCACGGGAGCGCTGTGCCAACGAGGAGGAAGAATGATCAGGAGGGTCGTCGCTGCTGCGGCTGCCACCGGCGGGCTCGTGCTCGCCGGCGCCGGTGTGGCCGTTGCCGACTCCGGGGCTCAGGGGGCTGCTGCCCAGTCACCTGGTGTCCTGTCGGGCAATGCCGTCCAGGTGCCGGTGCACGTGCCGGTCAACGCCTGCGGCAACACCGTCGACGTGATCACTCTGTTTGACCCCGCCTTCGGCAACACCTGCGTGAACGCGTGACGTTGAACCGCCGCCCGTGAGGGCGTGAGCCCGCGCGGGCCCGGATGCACGCCATGCATTCCGGGGCCGCGGGGACCGAGACGGCGGGCAGCGGCCCGCCGTGAACTTTCCGAAGGTACTAGGCAGCAGGGGAGCGGACCTATGCGACAGGTCGCGAAAAAGAGTTTGATCATGATTGCCGCCACGGGCGGTGTGCTCGCGGTGACGGGCGGCTTTGCGTACGCGGACGCGGGCGCGAACGGCGTGGCGGCGGACTCGCCGGGCCTTCTCTCGGGCAATGCGGTGCAGGTGCCGGTGAACGTGCCGGTGAACCTGTGCGGCAACACCGTCAATGTCGTCGGGTTGCTCAACCCGGCGATGGGCAACTCGTGTGCCCACGTTTCCAATGGCGGCTCGGGCAGCGGCGGTTCGAGCGCGGGTGGGGCCTCGACGGGCTCACCGGGCGTCGCCTCGGGCAACACCGTGCAGGTGCCGGTCAACGTGCCGGTCAACGCCTGCGGCAACACCGTCGACGTCATCGGCATCGCGAACCCGGCCGTCGCCAACGACTGTGCCAACGTCGACAACCCCAACCCGCCCGGGCGCCCGGGTGAGCCGGAGCAGCCGGGCAAGCCCGAGCAGCCGGGCAAGCCGGAGCAGCCGAGCAAGCCCGGCAAGCCCAGCAAGCCCGGGAAGCCGGCCAAGCCGTCGAAGCCGGGCAAGGAGAAGCCGGCGCCGGAGCACAAGCCGCAGACCGTGGTGGAGCCCCGGACCGAAGGCCAGCTCGCCACCACCGGCACCGACAGCGACATGCTGGGCGTCGCCGTCCCGGCGAGCGCCGCGCTGATGCTCGGCGGCGCAGTGCTCTACCGCCGCTCGCGGGCGGCCGCCCGGCGCTAGCCGGAGCGCCGTCCCCGGCCCGCGGGCCGGGCGGAACGCGGAGCGGGTCCCGTGTCACGGGGCCCGCTCCATCTTTTTCTTCCCACTCGCCTCACTCGTGGTCACCGGGGCGTGTCGGCAGGTGGCCGTCTCACCATGTGGCACGCAGTTGACGGATGATCCGGCGGCGCAGCCGCACCCTCCGGCTGCCGTCCGGGTACAGCCGCAGACGGTCCAATTCCCAGTGCCCGTACTCCGCGTGGTCGGTCAGCAGGCGCGTGGCGGCCTTGCGGGACACCCCGCGCGGCACGTACACGTCGCGAAATTCGTATTCCGGCATCGCATCTATTGTGCGGGCAGAGCCCTGGTACGGATAGCGTCTGCACTATGTCTGATGCTGCGCAGCCAACCGCTGCCGAGGTACGCGCCGCCGCCGAGGCGGTCAAAACCGCGCTGGACCGCCACCTCGACGCGGTCGAGCGCCGGTCGGGCGAGGACGACCCGGCCGTCTACGCCGCCTTCAACGAGCTGGCCGCGGCGGCCGAGGCGTACGACGAACTGCTCTACGACGCCTACGACGAAGTCACCCCCTTCGAGATCCCCGGCGACGGCACCATGCCCGCCTACACCGGGCCCGAGGAACCCAGCGCGCTCACCGTGCTGATCCGCCGGGACTACGCGGTGGCCAAGCCGCAGCGGCTGCTCGCCCAGGCGCAGCGGGTCGCCGACCTCGACCCCGATGTGGACCTCGCCGGCCACAACGGCGCCGCGAGCGCGGCCGGGGCCAGCGCCCACGCGGCCCTCGGCGTGCTGTTCGGGGAGTTCGAACCGGATGAAATCGCCTCCCGCCACAAGGAGTTCGGGCTGGAGGAGGGCGACTCCACGCTGTGGGTCGCGGCACTCGACGAACCGGCGGAACCGGGGGAGTGGCTGAGCGCGCCCTTCGACCAGGTCGACCCGCAGCAGGTGATCTGCCGCTTCGACATCAGCGCGGTCTTCGACGACGAGCTCGAGGACGAGGACGCGTTCGAAGAGGGCGAGATCGAGGAAGCGGAGGACGAGGAAGTCGTCGGGGACGAGGAAGTCGTCGGGGACGAGGAGAGCGTCGGGGACGACGAAGTCGTCGGGGACGAGGAAGCAGAGGACGAGGAGGGCGACGGGGACGGTGAGGCGGAGGCGCGCGACACCTCCGGGCGCTGAGGGGCCGCCCTCACGTTCCTCGCGACCCTTGCCGGTTCTTGCCGGTTCTTGCGGCGCCGTCGACTCGGGCTCGGCCCGGTCGACGGCGCCGCTGCGTGGCGCCGCTGCGTGGCGCCGCTGCGTGGCGCCGCTGCGTGGCGCCGCTGCGTGGCGCCGCTGCGTGGCGCCGCT
>NZ_LIQY01000266.1 GCF_001418495.1 Streptomyces pathocidini
TTGTTTCAGAACCAACACAGTGAACGCGAGCAACTGAGGACAAGCCCTCGGCCTATTAGTACCAGTCACCTCCACCCGTTACCAGGCTTCCAGATCTGGCCTATCAACCCAGTCGTCTACTGGGAGCCTTACCCCATCAAGTGGGTGGGAGCCCTCATCTCGAAGCAGGCTTCCCGCTTAGATGCTTTCAGCGGTTATCCCTCCCGAACGTAGCAAACCAGCCATGCCCTTGGCAGAACAACTGGCACACCAGAGGTCCGTCCGTCCCGGTCCTCTCGTACTAGGGACAGCCCTTCTCAAGACTCCTACGCGCACAGCGGATAGGGACCGAACTGTCTCACGACGTTCTAAACCCAGCTCGCGTACCGCTTTAATGGGCGAACAGCCCAACCCTTGGGACCGACTCCAGCCCCAGGATGCGACGAGCCGACATCGAGGTGCCAAACCATCCCGTCGATATGGACTCTTGGGGAAGATCAGCCTGTTATCCCCGGGGTACCTTTTATCCGTTGAGCGACGGCGCTTCCACAAGCCACCGCCGGATCACTAGTCCCGACTTTCGTCCCTGCTCGACCCGTCAGTCTCACAGTCAAGCTCCCTTGTGCACTTACACTCAACACCTGATTACCAACCAGGCTGAGGGAACCTTTGGGCGCCTCCGTTACCCTTTAGGAGGCAACCGCCCCAGTTAAACTACCCACCAGACACTGTCCCTGATCCGGATCACGGACCCAGGTTAGACATCCAGCACGACCAGAGTGGTATTTCAACAACGACTCCACAACCACTGGCGTGGCCGCTTCACAGTCTCCCACCTATCCTACACAAGCCGAACCGAACACCAATATCAAGCTATAGTAAAGGTCCCGGGGTCTTTCCGTCCTGCTGCGCGAAACGAGCATCTTTACTCGTAATGCAATTTCACCGGGCCTATGGTTGAGACAGTCGAGAAGTCGTTACGCCATTCGTGCAGGTCGGAACTTACCCGACAAGGAATTTCGCTACCTTAGGATGGTTATAGTTACCACCGCCGTTTACTGGCGCTTAAGTTCTCAGCCTCGCCCCACCGAAATAGAGCTAACCGGTCCCCTTAACGTTCCAGCACCGGGCAGGCGTCAGTCCGTATACATCGCCTTACAGCTTCGCACGGACCTGTGTTTTTAGTAAACAGTCGCTTCTCGCTGGTCTCTGCGGCCACCACCAGCTCAAGGAGTAAATCCCATCACCAGCAATGGCCCCCCTTCTCCCGAAGTTACGGGGGCATTTTGCCGAGTTCCTTAACCATAGTTCACCCGAACGCCTCGGTATTCTCTACCAGACCACCTGAGTCGGTTTAGGGTACGGGCCGCCACAAAACTCGCTAGAGGCTTTTCTCGACAGCATAGGATCATCCACTTCACCACAATCGGCTCGGCATCAGGTCTCAGCCTTTAATGTGTGACGGATTTACCTACCACACGGCCTACACCCTTACCCCGGGACAACCACCGCCCGGGCTGGACTACCTTCCTGCGTCACCCCATCACTCACCTACTACCAGTCTGGGCCACCGGCTCCACCACTCCCCCTCACTCCAAAGAGATCAGAGGCGGCTTCACGGGCTTAGCATCGCTGGATTCAGCGTTGACGCTTCATAGCGGGTACCGGAATATCAACCGGTTGTCCATCGACTACGCCTGTCGGCCTCGCCTTAGGTCCCGACTTACCCTGGGCAGATCAGCTTGACCCAGGAACCCTTAGTCAATCGGCGCACACGTTTCCCACGTGTGAATCGCTACTCATGCCTGCATTCTCACTCGTGAACCATCCACAACTCCCTTACGAGGCTGCTTCACCCGGCACACGACGCTCCCCTACCCAACCCAACAAGCGTTAGCCCTACACGTTGGATTGACACGACTTCGGCGGTACGCTTGAGCCCCGCTACATTGTCGGCGCAGAATCACTTGACCAGTGAGCTATTACGCACTCTTTCAAGGATGGCTGCTTCTAAGCCAACCTCCTGGTTGTCTCTGCGACTCCACATCCTTTCCCACTTAGCGCACGCTTAGGGGCCTTAGTCGATGCTCTGGGCTGTTTCCCTCTCGACCATGGAGCTTATCCCCCACAGTCTCACTGCCGCGCTCTCACTTACCGGCATTCGGAGTTTGGCTAAGGTCAGTAACCCGATAAGGCCCATCGCCTATCCAGTGCTCTACCTCCGGCAAGAAACACACGACGCTGCACCTAAATGCATTTCGGGGAGAACCAGCTATCACGGAGTTTGATTGGCCTTTCACCCCTAACCACAGGTCATCCCCCAGGTTTTCAACCCTGGTGGGTTCGGTCCTCCACGACCTCTTACAGCCGCTTCAACCTGCCCATGGCTAGATCACTCCGCTTCGGGTCTAGAGCATGCAACTCAAACGCCCTCTTCGGACTCGCTTTCGCTACGGCTACCCCACACGGGTTAACCTCGCTACACACCGCTAACTCGCAGGCTCATTCTTCAAAAGGCACGCAGTCACGACACAAGAAACAAGTTCCTTGTGCGACGCTCCCACGGCTTGTAGGCACACGGTTTCAGGTACTATTTCACTCCGCTCCCGCGGTACTTTTCACCATTCCCTCACGGTACTATCCGCTATCGGTCACCAGGGAATATTTAGGCTTAACGGGTGGTCCCGCCAGATTCACACAGGATTTCTCGGGCCCCGTGCTACTTGGGTGTTCTCCAAACGAGCCGTACAGATTTCAGCTACGGGGGTCTTACCCTCTACGCCGGGCCTTTCGCATGCCCTTCGCCTACCCATACGGTTTCTCACTCGCCTCACAGCCGGCAGACCATGAAAGAAGAATCCCACGACCCCGCATGCGCAACCCCTGCCGGGTATCACACACATACGGTTTAGCCTCATCCAGTTTCGCTCGCCACTACTCCCGGAATCACGGTTGTTTTCTCTTCCTGCGGGTACTGAGATGTTTCACTTCCCCGCGTTCCCTCCACATGCCCTATGTGTTCAGGCATGGGTGACAGCCCATGACGACTGCCGGGTTTCCCCATTCGGACACCCCCGGATCACAGCTCGGTTGACAGCTCCCCGGGGCCTATCGCGGCCTCCCACGTCCTTCATCGGTTCCTGGTACCAAGGCATCCACCGTGCGCCCTTAAAAACTTGGCCACAGATGCTCGCGTCCACTGTGCAGTTCTCAAACAACAACCAGCCACCCACCACCCCACCAAACAATGGCGAGTTCACTGGGACCGGCAACCGAAGACACAAGCAACAGCCCGTACCTTCAGACACCCAACAGCGCGCCCAACACAACCAGTCGACAACCCACGTTCCACACCCAAGAGCAGTACTAGTGACCCCATCAAACCAGCCGTGCCGAATAGTCAACGTTCCACCCATGAGCAACCAGCATCAGACACTCGCCGATGTACTGGCCTCTGACCAACCACAACCGGCTGGCAAGAAATGCTCCTTAGAAAGGAGGTGATCCAGCCGCACCTTCCGGTACGGCTACCTTGTTACGACTTCGTCCCAATCGCCAGTCCCACCTTCGACGACTCCCTCCCACAAAGGGGTTGGGCCACCGGCT
>NZ_LIQY01000267.1 GCF_001418495.1 Streptomyces pathocidini
CGAGCACCGCGCCCGGCTGTCCCCACAAGCCACTTGTGCGCCCGGACGCCTGCGTCACAGGCCCCCGCGCCACCGCGCGACCAAAGCACCGAGCAACACCGTGCACACCGTCAGAAGACCCCAGCGTTCCCTCAAGCGTTCTCGTCAACGCTTCGCCGGAGGCCCAAGTGAACAGCATCCTGGACGCAATTCTCTCGCCCGACTCCACGTCGGCCGACTTCGCAGCCCTCCCCCTGCCCGAGTCCTACCGCGCGGTGACCGTGCGCAGGGACGAGGCGGAGATGTTCGCCGGAGTCGACAGCCGGGACAAGGACCCGCGCAAGTCCCTGCACGTGGACGACGTGCCGGTGCCCGAGCTCGGCCCGGGCGAGGCCCTCGTGGCCGTCATGGCCAGCTCGGTCAACTACAACTCCGTGTGGACCTCGATCTTCGAGCCGCTGCCGACCTTCGCCTTCCTGGAGCGCTATGGCAAGCTGTCGCCGCTCGCCGAGCGGCACGACCTGCCGTACCACATCATCGGCTCCGACCTCGCGGGCGTCGTGCTGCGCACCGGCCCCGGCGTCAACGCCTGGCAACCCGGCGACGAGGTCGTCGCGCACTGCCTGTCGGTCGAGCTGGAGTCGGCCGACGGCCACAACGACACGATGCTCGATCCCGAGCAGCGGATCTGGGGGTTCGAGACCAACTTCGGCGGCCTGGCGGAGATCGCGCTGGTGAAGTCCAACCAGCTGATGCCCAAGGCGGCCCACCTCAGCTGGGAGGAGGCCGCGGCGCCCGGACTGGTCAACTCCACCGCGTACCGCCAGCTCGTCTCGCGCAACGGCGCCGGGATGAAGCAGGGCGACAACGTGCTGATCTGGGGGGCGAGCGGCGGACTCGGCAGCTACGCCACGCAATTCGCGCTCGCGGGCGGGGCCAACCCGGTGTGCGTGGTCTCCAGCGGGAAGAAGGCCGAGATCTGCCGCGCGATGGGCGCCGAGGCGATCATCGACCGCAGCGCGGAGGGNNCATCCGCGAACTCACCGGCGGCGAGGACGTGGACATCGTCTTCGAGCACCCGGGCCGCGAGACCTTCGGCGCCTCGGTGTACGTGACGCGCAAGGGCGGCACCGTCGTCACCTGCGCCTCCACCTCCGGCTACCAGCACGAGTACGACAACCGCTATCTGTGGATGTCGCTGAAGAAGATCGTCGGCTCGCACTTCGCCAACTACCGCGAGGCGTGGGAGGCCAACCGCCTCATCGCCAAGGGGAAGATCCACCCGACGCTGTCACGGACATACCCGCTGGACGAGACCGGCCAGGCGACGTACGACGTGCACCGCAACCTCCACCAGGGCAAGGTCGGGGTGCTGTGCCTCGCCCCGGAGGAGGGCCTGGGCGTACGCGACCGGGAGAAGCGCGACCGCCACCTCGACGCGATCAACCTGTTCCGCGACGCGGAGCGGAGTGGAACCGACCAGCACAGCCGCCACGCGGAGCGGAGCGGGACCTACAAGCACGGCCGGAACGCTTGATGACGGAGCGCCACAGGGACCGCCCCTGGCTGATGCGGACCTACGCCGGGCACTCGACGGCCGAGGCGTCCAACGAGCTGTACCGTCGCAACCTCGCCAAGGGGCAGACCGGCCTGTCCG
This sequence comes from Streptomyces pathocidini, assembly GCF_001418495.1. Lineage (GTDB taxonomy): Bacteria > Actinomycetota > Actinomycetes > Streptomycetales > Streptomycetaceae > Streptomyces > Streptomyces pathocidini. The sequence continues at coordinate 1,637 of NZ_LIQY01000267.1, forward strand.
TCGCGTTCGACCTCCCCACGCAGACCGGCTACGACCCCGACCNNAGGTGGGCCGGGTCGGGGTCCCGGTCTCCCATCTGGGCGACATGCGGCGGCTGTTCCAGGACATCCCGCTGGAACGCATGAACACCTCGATGACCATCAACGCCACCGCCATGTGGCTGCTGGCGCTGTACCAGGTGGTCGCCGAGGAGCAGGGCGCCGACGTCACCAGGCTCTCGGGGACGACGCAGAACGACATCGTCAAGGAGTACCTCTCGCGCGGGACGCACGTCTTCCCGCCGGGGCCGTCGCTCCGGCTGACCACGGACATGATCACCTACACGGTGAACCACATCCCCAAGTGGAACCCCATCAACATCTGCAGCTACCACCTCCAGGAGGCCGGGGCCACCCCCGTACAGGAGATCGCGTACGCGATGTCCACCGCGATCGCCGTGCTCGACGCGGTGTTCGCCTCCGGGCAGGTCGCCGAGGAGCGCAGGGGCGAGGTCGTCGCGCGGATCTCCTTCTTCGTGAACGCAGGCGTCCGGTTCATCGAGGAGATGTGCAAGATGCGCGCCTTCGGCCGCATCTGGGACCAGGTCACGCGCGAGCGCTACGGCATCGAGGACGCCCGGCAGCGCCGGTTCCGCTACGGCGTGCAGGTCAACTCGCTCGGCCTGACCGAGGCCCAGCCGGAGAACAACGTCCAGCGCATCGTGCTGGAGATGCTGGCCGTGACCCTGTCGAAGGACGCCCGCGCGCGGGCCGTCCAACTCCCCGCCTGGAACGAGGCGCTGGGCCTGCCCCGGCCCTGGGACCAGCAGTGGTCGCTGCGCATACAGCAGGTCCTGGCCCACGAGTCCGACCTGCTGGAGTACGAGGACATCTTCGCGGGCTCGCACGTCATCGAGGCCAAGGTCGGCGCGCTGGTCGNNGGATCGAGGAGATGGGCGGCGCCATGGCGGCCGTCGAATCCGGCTACCTCAAGGCCCGGTTGGTCTCCTCGCACGCCGAGCGCAGGGCCCGGATCGAGGCGGGCGAGGAGAGGATCGTCGGCGTCAACTGCTTCGAGTCGACCGAGCCCAACCCGCTCACCGCCGACCTCGACACCGCGATCATGACGGTCGACCCGGAGAACGAAGCCGGGGTCGTCGCCGCGCTCCACGCCTGGCGCGACCGCCGGGACGAGGCCAGGGCCCAGGAGTCCCTCTCGGCCCTGAAGGCGGCGGCCGCGGGCACCGCGAACCTGATGCCCGCCACCCTGGAGTGCGCCCGCGCGGGCGTGACGACCGGCGAGTGGGCCTGGGCGCTGCGGGACGTCTTCGGCGAGTTCCGGGCCCCTACGGGTGTCAGCTCGGCGCCGGTGGCCGTCGCCGCGGAGGCGGGCACTCCGCTGGCTCTCGTACGCGAGAAGGCGGCTCGTACGGCCGAGGAGCTGGGTGCCGGGCGGCTCCGGCTGCTGGTGGGCAAGCCCGGTCTCGACGGGCACTCCAACGGGGCCGAGCAGATCGCCGTACGGGCGCGGGACGCCGGCTTCGAGGTGGTCTACCAGGGCATCAGACTGACGCCCCACCAGATCGTCTCGGCGGCCGTCGCCGAGGACGTGCACTGCGTGGGCCTGTCCATCCTGTCCGGCTCGCACGCCGAACTCGTGCCGGACGTGCTGGAGCGGCTGCGGCGGTCGGGCGGCGGGGACATCCCGGTGATCGTCGGCGGGATCATCCCGTCCGCCGACGAACGGGCGCTGCGCGCCGCCGGGGTGGCGGCCGTCTTCACCCCGAAGGACTTCGGCATCACCGAGATCATCGGCCGTATCGTCGACGAGATCCGGAAAGCGAACAAACTCGACCCCCTGGAGGTCCCCGCATGACCCGCCCGTCGCCCGCCACCGCCCTCAACGGAAGGCACTCCGTGCCGCAGCCCGATCCTGTCAACCGCCTGCGCCCGCGCCGTTCCTGCCTTGCCGTGCCGGGCAGCAACCCGCGCTTCCTGGAGAAGGCGCAGGGGCTCCCGGCGGACCAGGTCTTCCTGGACCTGGAGGACGCGTGCGCGCCGCTCGCCAAGGAGGGCGCCCGGCACACGGTCGTCGACGCGCTCAACAACGGCGACTGGACGGGCAAGACCAGGGTCGTGCGGGTGAACGACTGGACCACGCACTGGACGTACCGGGACGTCATCACGGTCGTCGAGGGCGCGGGCCCGAACCTGGACTGCATCATGCTGCCGAAGGTGCAGGACGCACAGCAGGTCATCGCGCTCGATCTGCTGCTGACGCAGATCGAGAAGACGATGGGCTTCGAGGTCGGCCGGATCGGCATCGAGGCGCAGATCGAGAACGCCAAGGGCCTGGTGGAGGTCGACGCGATCGCCGCGGCCTCGCCGCGCCTGGAGACCATCATCTTCGGCCCGGCCGACTTCATGGCCTCCATCAACATGAAGTCCCTCGTCGTGGGCGAGCAGCCGCCCGGCTACCCTGCGGACGCCTACCACTACATCCTCATGCGGATCCTGATGGCGGCCCGCACCCATGACCTCCAGGCCATCGACGGCCCGTACCTCCAGATCCGCAACACGGACGGCTACCGCAAGGTCGCCGAGCGCGCGGCGGCGCTGGGCTTCGACGGCAAGTGGGTCCTGCACCCGGGCCAGATCGAGGTCTCCAACGAGGTCTTCTCGCCCTCCCAGGAGGACTACGACCACGCGGAGCTGATCCTGGACGCGTACGACTACTGCACCTCGGAGGCGGGCGGGAAGAAGGGTTCGGCGATGCTCGGCGACGAGATGATCGACGAGGCCAGCCGCAAGATGGCGCTGGTGGTCGCGGGCAAGGGCAGGGCGGCCGGCATGGTCCGCAAGTCGGTGTTCGAGGCGCCCACCGCCTGACGGCGGACCGGCAGGGGACGTGTCCCATCGGCAGTCCGGCCGCGTCCGATCCCCCACCCCCCAAGGCCCCGAAGGGGCCGTGGCAGAGCACCCCTGGAGGGACCAGCACATGCAGTTCGGCCGCAGCTTCGAGGAGTTCCGCGTCGGAGACGTGTACCGGCACTGGCCGGGGAAGACCGTCACCGAGTACGACGACCACCTCTTCTGTCTGCTCACCATGAACCACCACCCGCTCCACCTGGACGCCAACTACGCCGAGAAAACCACCGATTTCGGCAGGAACGTGGTGGTCGGGAACTACGTCTACTCGCTGCTGCTGGGCATGTCCGTGCCGGACGTCTCGGGCAAGGCCATCGCCAACCTGGAGGTCGAGTCGCTGAAGCACGTGGCGCCGACCTTCCACGGCGACACCGTCTACGGCGAGACGACCGTGCTCGACAAGACCCCGTCGAAGTCCAAGAGCGACCGGGGCGTCGTCCACGTCGAGACCAGGGGCTACAAGCAGGACGGCACGCTGGTCTGCGTGTTCCGCCGCAAGGTGATGGTCCCCACCGAGGCGTACATCAAGGAGCGGGGCGGCGAGCAGCCGGCCCGGCCCCAACCGCGGGATCCCGCCGAGAAGAAGCAGGAGAAGTGAGATGAGCCGCCTCGCGCAGACCCCCGGCCTGACGGACGTCCAGCAGGAGATCCTCGCCACGGTCCGGGACTTCGTCGACAAGGAGATCCTGCCGGTCGCCACCGAGCTGGAGCACCGCGACGAGTACCCGGCCCAGATCGTCGAAGGACTCAAGGAACTGGGCCTGTTCGGGCTGATGATCCCCGAGGAGTACGGCGGCCTCGGCGAGTCCCTCCTCACGTACGCGCTGTGCGTGGAGGAGATCGCCCGCGGCTGGATGAGCGTCTCGGGCATCATCAACACCCACTTCATCGTCGCCTACATGCTCAAGCAGCACGGCACCCAGGAGCAGAGGGACTACTTTCTGCCAAAAATGGCGCTCGGCGAGATCCGCGGCGCGTTCTCGATGTCCGAACCCGCCCTGGGCTCCGATGTGTCGGCCATCACATCGAAGGGCGTCCAGGACGGCGACGCGTACGTCCTCAACGGGCAGAAGATGTGGCTGACCAACGGCGGCTCGGCCAACCTCGTCGCGGTGCTGTGCCGTACGGACGAGGGGCACCCGCAGGGAACCGCTCCGCACAAGTCGATGACGACTTTCCTGGTCGAGAAGGAGCCCGGGTTCGGCGAGGTCAGGCCGGGACTCACCATCCCCGGCAAAATCGAGAAAATGGGCTACAAGGGGGTTGACACGACCGAGCTCGTTATGAGCGATCTCCGCGTACCCGCGGATCGGGTGCTCGGCGGGGAGACCGGACGGGGCTTCTATCACATGATGGACGGGGTCGAGGTCGGCCGCGTGAACGTCGCCGCCCGCGGCTGCGGGGTCGCGCAGCGCGCCTTTGAGCTGGGCGTTTCCTATGCGCAGCAGCGCCAGACCTTCGGCAAGCCGATCGCCCAGCACCAGGCGATCCAGTTCAAATTGGCCGAAATGGCTACCAAGGTCGAGGCGGCGCATGCAATGATGGTCAACGCAGCACGCAAAAAGGACTCCGGGGAGCGTAACGACCTCGAAGCGGGAATGGCGAAATACCTCGCCTCCGAGTACTGCAAAGAGGTAGTAGAGGACGCCTTCCGCATCCATGGCGGCTACGGCTTCTCCAAGGAGTACGAGATCGAGCGCCTCTACCGCGAGGCCCCGATGCTGCTCATCGGTGAGGGAACCGCCGAGATCCAGAAAATGATCATTGGTCGACGACTGCTCGAGGAATATCGCTTCCAGGGGTGAACCGCCCCATTTGCGGCGATTTTAGCGAGGAGAAGATCACACCCCGGTCCTGAGTCTTCGACCACCGACTCGGCTGCTGGCTTGCCCAGTTGCCACGCGATACCGATACCATCCCGGAAAAGCCGCCGTCCCCCGTTTCAGCGCGGCATCATCCGCTACGAAGGTCATCCATGCCCCACAGCCAAACCTCTGCACCTCGCCGCGGGGTCCGCCTCGCCCGCGGAGCATCGCCGTGGCTCCTCCCGACCGTGGCCACCGCAGCCCTCAGCCTCGCCCGCGCTCGCCGCTCGGGACGCTGGGCTGCCGCCGCTGTGCCCACCACCGCGCTGGCGGCGGGCATGCTGTGGTTCTTCCGCGACCCCGAGCGCGAGATCACCCAGGGCAGGGTGATCTCTCCGGCCGACGGTGTGGTGCAGAGCATCATGCCGTGGAAGGACGGGCGCACCCGCGTCGCGATCTTCATGAGCCCGTTGAACGTCCACGTCAACCGCGCGCCGCTCGCCGGCACCGTGACGTCCGTGGAACACATCCCCGGCGGCTTCGTCCCGGCGTTCAACAAGGAGAGCGAGAACAACGAGCGGGTCGTCTGGCACTTCGACACCGAACTCGGTGACATCGAGATGGTGCAGATCGCCGGCGCCGTGGCCCGGCGGATCGTGCCGTACGTGCCCGAGGGCACCAAGGTGGAACAGGGCGAGCGGGTCGGCCTGATCCGCTTCGGGTCGCGCGTCGACCTCTACCTCCCGGAAGGCGTGGACGTCGCCGTCGAGGTGGGCCAGCCCACGATCGCGGGGGTGACTCGCCTTGACCGTGATTGATCCCGAGCCACAGGCCCAGGCCACGGGCGCGTGGGTGCCCGAGGTCGAGGCGGACAGCGACGAGATGGACGACATGCCGTTGTCGACCCGCCTGTCGATAGCGGACACCCTCACCCTCGGCAACGCCACCTGCGGCTTCATGGCGGTGTACTTCACCACCACCGGCGTCCTCATCCCGCACCTGACGGGCAGCGAGGACGGCGGCATGGCCCGGCACAGCGCCGCGACCGCCGTGATGCTGATGCTGCTGGCCTCGGTCTTCGACCTCTTCGACGGGCTCGTCGCACGGAAGCTGCGCAGCTCGGCAATGGGCGCGGAGCTGGACAACCTGTCCGACCTGATCAGCTTCGGCCTCGCACCCGCGTACTTCGTCCTCGTGTGGGGCATGGTCGCCGACGACGCGCACCAGCGGGTGTCGGCGCTGGCGGCGATCGTGGTGCTGCTGGCAGTGGTGCTGCGGCTTGCGAGATTCTCCTGCGTCACACTGCGTGACGGGATCTTCCAAGGCATGCCGAGCCCCTTCGGGGCGCTGACAGTCGTCTCGATCGTGCTGCTCGAGCTGCCGTTCGTGCCGACGCTGCTGGCGATCGTCGGGGTCGCGTGGCTGATGGTCAGCCGAGTCGAGTACCCCAAGCCGCGGGGGCGTCTCGCGGTGGCGATGCTCGGCTGGATCGTGCTCAGCATGGGGCTGCTGGCGGCCTGGGCGTTCGACGCGCCCGGCGGGCAGCTGCTGCTGCAGACCGGGTGTGCGCTGCAGCTGGTGCTCGGTGCGGTCATTCCGCTCTTCGCGACCGCACGCCGCGTCAACGCGTTCCGCGACAACCGCCGCGAGGCGCGGGCAGCCCAGCCGTAACCGCTCCGCGGCGGGACAGCACGAACAAACCCGGGAGGGCCCTGAGCGATCCGCTCAGGGCCCTCCCGGGTTTTCCCGTCCCGGTGTCGGCTTCGGCTCCGCCACCTTGTCGCCCACCATCGCCCGCACCGCGTCCCGCAGCCCGTGCAGCGCGTGTCGGGGCGGGCCCGCGCCCGGGTCCTCACGGAGCTCGCTGACCAGCGCCCAGCACAGCGCCAGCATCACCAGCGCGAACGGCAGCGCCACCAGGATCGTCGCCGCCTGCAGCGAGCTCAGCCCGCCCGCGACCAGCAGCACCGCCGCGACCGCGGCCATCAGCACCCCCCACGTGACCACCAGCCACGTACGCGGGTGCAGCGCGCCCCGGCTGGTCAGCGAGCCCATGACGAGCGAGGCCGAGTCCGCGCTTGTCACGAAGTACGTCATCACCAGCACCATCGCCACCCACGACGAGGCCGTCCCCAGCGGCAGCGCATCCAGCATTCCGAACAGCGCCGCCTCCGCCCCCTCCTCGACCGTCTTCCCGAGCGCTGCCTCGCCGGTGGAGTCCATCCGGATCGCGCTGCCGCCCATCACGCAGAACCACACCATCGTCGCCGCGCTGGGCACCAGCAGCACCCCGATGAGGAACTCGCGGACCGTCCGCCCGCGCGAGATCCGGGCGATGAACGTCCCCACGAACGGCGCCCAGGACAGCCACCACGCCCAGTAGAAGACCGTCCACCGGCCCAGCCAGTCCGGGTCGGTGAAGGCCCCGGTCTCCGAGGCCATCGGCAGCAGGTTGCTGAGGTAGCCCCCCAGGCTCGCCGGGATCGCGTCCAGGATGTACACCGTCGGGCCGAGCACCAGGACGAACAGCGTGAGCACCCCGGCCAGCACGACGTTGGTCGTGCTGAGCCACTTCACGCCCCGGTTGAGCCCGGAGAACGCGGAGGCGACGAACGCCGCCGACAGCGCGGCGATGATGACCAGGCGCAGGGTCTGGGTGTCCTTCACCCCCGCCGTGAGGTCCAGCCCCTGGGCGACCTGGAGCGTGCCCAGGCCCAGGCTGGTCGCCGTGCCGAAGACGGTGGCGAACACCGCCAGCAGGTCGATCGCGCTGCCCGGCCAGCCCGCCGCCCGTCGCTCGCCGATGAGCGGTACGAAGGCGGCGCTCAGCCGGTTCCCGCGCCCCTTGCGGAACCCCGCGTACGCCAGCGCGAGCCCGGCGACGCCGTAGATCGCCCACGGGGTCAGCGTCCAGTGGAAGAACGAGTACTCCATCGCCGCCCGCGCTGCCTCGGCCGTACTGCCGTGCAGGTCCGAGCCCGGCGGCGGGGAGACGTAGAGCTGGAGCGGCTCACCCACGCCGTAGAACATCAGGCCGATGCCCATGCCGGCGCTGAACATCATCGCGATCCACGAGATGTTGCCGAACTCCGGCTCCGCGTCGTCCCGGCCGAGCCGGACCATCCCGAACCGGCTGAACGCGATCACCACGCACAGGACGAGGAAGACATCGGCCGCCACCACGAACAGCCAGCCGAAGTTGCCCAGCACCCAGTGCAGCGCGGAGCCGGAGACATCGGCGAAGGAGTCCTTGCCGATCGCCGCCCACCCCACGACCAGCAGCACGACCACCGCCCCGATGGCGACGATCTTCAGATCAGGGGGCGGGTCAGCGGGTTCCTGGTCCATGGGATCCGTCGTCATGCCGCCCCACTATGGTGCGGAAAGTCCCGATGTGCCGGTCTGGCACGCCGGTCCCCGGCCCGACTGGGCACCTGCCAGCCATGGGCAGGGGCCCATGCGTCCGGATAGGGTCGCAGCGGCGCGACTGCCAGGACGGAAGAGCAAGGGGTTACGAGTGGCGGACGCAGCAGGATCGGAAACGGGGCGCGTGCTGATCGCCGCGGACAAGTTCAAGGGCTCGCTGACGGCGGTCGAAGTCGCCGAACGCGTCACCTCGGGGTTGCGCAGAGCCGCTCCCGGGGTCCGCGTCGAGGCCCTGCCGGTCGCCGACGGCGGCGACGGCACGGTCGACGCCGCGGTCGCGGCCGGGTTCGAGCGCCGCGAGGTGGTGGTCAGCGGGCCGCTGGGCGCGCCGCTCACGGCGGCGTTCGCGCTGCGCGGGACCGCCGCCGTCGTCGAGATGGCCGAGGCCTCGGGCCTCCAGCATCTGCCGCCGGGCGTCTTCGCACCCCTGACGGCCACCACGTACGGCACCGGCGAGCTGATCCGCGCCGCGCTGGACGCGGGCGCGCGCACCGTCGTCTTCGGTGTCGGCGGCAGCGCGACGACCGACGGCGGCGCGGGCATGCTGGCGGCGCTCGGAGCGCGCTTCCTCGACGAGGACGGGGACCCCTTGGCGGACGGCGGCGGCCCCCTGCGGGAGCTCGCCACGGCCGACCTCTCCGGCCTCGACCCGCGCATCGCCGACACGGAGTTCGTGCTCGCCAGCGACGTCGACAACCCGCTCACCGGGCCGAAGGGCGCGCCCGCGGTGTACGGGCCGCAGAAGGGCGCGAGCAAGGAGGACGTCGAGACGCTCGACGCCGCACTCGCCCACTACGCGCGCGTCCTGGAGGGGGCCATCGGCCCGAAAGCGGCGGAGTACGCGCTGTCGCCGGGGGCGGGGGCGGCCGGCGGCATCGGGTACGGGGCGCTGGTGGGCCTCGGCGCGGGATTCCGCCCCGGCATCGAGGTCATGCTCGACGTCCTGGGCTTCGCCGCGGCGCTGGCCACCGCCGACCTGGTCATCACCGGCGAGGGTTCCCTGGACGCCCAGACCCTCCACGGCAAGGCCCCGGCCGGGGTCGCCGCGGCGGCGCGGGCGCGCGGCAAGCGCGTCGTGGCCGTCTGCGGCCGCCGCACCCTCGACGACGCGACTCTGGCCACAGCCGGCATCTCCCGTGCCTACGCCCTGACCGACCTGGAACCGGACCCGCGGCTCTGCATCGCCAACGCGGGCCCCCTCCTGGAACAGACCGCCGAACGCCTGGCAGCGCGCGAGCTGCGCCACTGACGAGCGGGCCCGCCGACGAGCCCGCGCCGCCCGCGCTGCGGCCACGTGTTCGCCATGCTGTGGGCAGGCGTTCCGCCGGGCGGAACGCCTGCCCACACCGGAACGGATCCGGCCGATCGCTACGCGAAAAGGGTGCCTGACTCGAAGTCGAGGAGGTGGCGCTTGCGCGTGAGGCCGCCGCCGTAGCCGGTGAGGCTGCCGTTGGCGCCTACTACGCGGTGGCAGGGGACGATGATGCCGATGGGGTTCTTGCCGTTGGCGAGGCCCACCGCGCGGGACGCGGCCGGGTTGCCGATGCGGTCGGCGAGCTGCCCGTAGGAGATCGTCTCGCCGTACGGAATGTCGCGCAGGGCCGACCAGACCCGTTGCTGGAAGGGCGTGCCGGCCGCCATGCTCAGCGGCAGGTCGAAGGTCTTCAGGTCGCCCGCGAAGTACGCCCTGAGCTGGCGGATCGGTTCCTGGAACGCCGTGTCGTCCGGGTCCCCGAACGTCTCCTCCGCCGGGCGGTGCCGCTGGTCGGTCATGTAGAGGCCGGAGAGGACGCCGTCGGTGGCGACCAGCGTAAGCGGGCCGACCGGGCTGTCGATGACGGTGTGGGTGCGCATGGCGTATCAATCCTAGGTCGGTCTGAGGGTGATTGGTTCTGAGGGGACGAGTTCTGAAGGTGATCGGTTCGGGGCGCCGGGGTTCGGACACCGCGATCTCTTCAGACGGCGGGTAGGTGGTTGATCGGGTGGCTGTCCGTCGCCCAGAGGTACTGGACGGCGTACGCGCGCCACGGGCGCCAGTCCGCGGCCCGTGCGGTGAGCGCTGCGGGGGTGGCGGGCAGGCCCAACTCCTGGGCGGCGCGCCGGAGTCCGAGGTCGGTGGGGAGGAAGGCGTCGGGGTCGCCGAGGCCGCGCATCGCGATCACCTCGACGGTCCAGGGGCCGACGCCCGGCAGCTCGGCCAGCCGCGTCCGCGCCTCGTCCCAGTCGCTGCCCGCGCCGAGGGCGATCTCCTCTGCGGCGAGGGCAGCGACCAACGAGGTGAGCGTGGTGCGGCGGGTGCGCGGCAGGGCCAGGGTCTCCGGGTCGAGCGCGGCCAGCGCCTCCGGGCCGGGGAAGAGGTGGGTCAGGCCGCCGGCCGGGTCCTCGACGGGCTCGCCGTGGGCGAGTACCAGCCGCCCCGCGTGCGTACGGGCGGCGGCCGTGGAGACCTGCTGCCCGAGCACGGCCCGTACGGCGAACTCCGCCGCGTCGACGGTGCGCGGCACCCGGCGGCCGGGGTTCTTGTCGACCAGGGGCGCGAGCAGCGGGTCGGCGCGCAGCAGGTCGTCGACGGCGACGGGGTCGGCGTCGAGGTCGAGCAGGCGGCGGCAGCGGCTGATGGCGATGGTCAGGTCGCGCAGGTCGGTGAGCGCCAACTGGCAGGCGACGTATTCGGGTTGGGGGCGCAGGGTGGCGACGCCCTGGCCGTACGGGAGCCGGAGCGTGCGCCGGTACGCGCCGTCGCGCCACTCCTCCACGCCCGGTACGGCGGTGGCGACGAGGTGGCCGAAGAGGTTGTCGGGGCACAGCGGGGCCCGGAAGGGCAGGCGGAGGGAGATCGCGCCGGTGGTGGCCGGTGCGCGCCTGCCACCGCGTACGGCACGGGCGCGCAGCTCCGTCGGGGAGAGCGCGAAGACCTCGCGGACGGTGTCGTTGAAGGTGCGGATGCTGGCGAATCCGGCGGCGAACGCAACGTCCGCCATGGGGAGTTCGCTGGTCTCGATCAGCAGCCGGGCGGTCTGCGCGCGCTGGGCGCGGGCGAGGGCGAGCGGCCCGGCGCCCAGCTCGGCGAGCAGCTGGCGCTCGATCTGCCGGGTGCTGTAGCCGAGCCGCGCGGCCAGACCCGGGACGCCCTCGCGATCGACCACGCCATCGGCGATCAGCCGCATGGCGCGGGCGACGAGGTCGGCGCGCTCGTTCCACTGCGGGGAGCCGGGGCTCGCGTCGGGCCGGCAGCGCTTGCACGCGCGGAACCCGGCCTGCTGGGCGGCGGCCGCACTGGGGTAGAACCGCATGTTCTCGGGCTTGGGCGGGACCACTGGGCAGCTGGGGCGGCAGTAGATGCGGGTGGTCAGGACCGCGGTGAAGAACCAGCCGTCGAAGCGGGCGTCCTTGCCCTGTACGGCGCGTACGCAGCGGTCGGTTTCGGTGTGCATGGCTTCAAGGATCGGCCACGCGGGCCGGGCAGGCTGGCGAGAATCCGACATCAGCCTCCGGCCGACCTGCCCGGTGGTGGAGCAGGCAGGTGGCCAGGTGCCCTCGTGGCCTCGTGGCCGCGACGAAGAGCAGGCCCACGCCCTCGCCCCGGACGTCGGCCGCGCCGGGCAGGGCGGAGTTACGGGTGGGAGCGGAGTCTTCGCCATACCGCCCGCGCCGCGAGGTGGCCGCACATGCCGTGGACGCCCGGGCCCGGGCTCGTGGCGGAGGAGCAGAGGAAGACGGCGGGGTGGGCCGTGGCGTAGGGGACGCGGGCGAGTTTGGGGCGCAGGATCGACTGGAGGCCGGCGAAGGCGCCGCAGGCGATGTCGCCGCCGACGTAGTTGGCGTTGCGCGCGGCCAGCTCGGGCGGCCCTGCCACCGCCCGGCCGAGCACCAGGTCGCTGAAGCCCGGGGCGAAGCGCTCGATCTGACGCTCGATCAACTCGGTGGCGTCCCCGCGCCATCCGTTGGGGACGTGGCCGTAGGCCCAGAAGGTGTGCTTGCCCTCGGGCGCTCGGGTCGGGTCCATGAGCGTGGGCTGGGCGGTGATCAGGAACGGGGCCTCCGGCGGTCGGCCGTGGATGGCGCGGCCCAGGGCGTCGGAGATGTCCCCGGCCGTCGGGCCGACGTGCACGGTGCCGGCCCGCCGGGCCTCCTCCGCCGTCCACGGCACGGGGCCCGACAGCGCGTAGTCGACCTTGAAGGCGGCGGGCCCGTACCGGAAGGAGGCGTACGCGTTGCCGAGTCCGGCGATCCGGGCGAGGGCCGTGGGTGAGGTGTCGAAGACGTACGCGCGGGCGGGCGGGAGTTCGTCCAGGCGCTTGACCGTGACGCCGGTGTGGACGGTGCCGCCCGCGGCGCGCAGGCGCGCGGCAAGCGCGTCGGAGATCGCCTGCGAGCCGCCGCGCGCGACCGGCCAGCCGCGGGAGTGCGCGGCCAGCGCGAACATCACGGCCAGGCCGCCCGTTGCGAGGCTGTGCGGCCCGGCGACGGTGTGGCCGCCGAGGCCGGCGAGCAGGGCGCGCGCCTTCTCGCCGCGGAAGCGGCGGTTCAGCAGCGCGACGGGCTGCGGCCCGAGCAGCCCGAACTGGACGTAGCGCAGGGGGTCTTGGGGCAGACCGAGCCAGGGCGGGCGCAGGAAGTCGGCGGCGAGGGTCTCCCAGTGGCCGGTGAAGGGGGCCATCAGACGGCGGTAGGTGCCCGCGTCCTGGCTGCCGAGGGACGCGGCGGTCTCCCCCACGGAGTGGGCGAGGACGGCGGCGGTGCCGTCCGGGAAGGGGTGTGCCATCGGCAGCTCGGGGTGGACCCACTCCAGGCCATACCGGTCCAGGCCCAGCTCGTCGAAGACGGGCGAGCCGATGCCGAAGGGGTGCACCGCGGAGCACGGGTCGTGGCGGAAGCCGGGGAGGGTCAGCTCCTCGGTGCGGGCGCCGCCGCCCACCGCGTCCCCCGCCTCGTACACCGCGACCGCGCAGCCTCGGCGGGCCAGTTCGACGGCGGCGGTCAGCCCGTTGGGGCCGGCCCCCACCACGACCGCATCGAGCATCGACGCCACCGCGACTCCTTCGTCGTACGGGCCCCGGGGAGGCCGTCCGACACGGCCACCGGGCTCTGCCCAGGATAGGCGTTCGCACCTCCGAGCGAAGATCGCGGCGGAGGGATACAAGCGCGCCCGGGAAGCCTTACTCTCTTCGCCCATGGAACGCATCACCCGCACCGACTTGCGCAAGGTGCACGGCTTTTCGACGGCCGCGGCGCTCTCCCCCACCCCGACCCGCGAGTGGACGGCCGCGGAGTGGGACCGCATCCAGCTCGGCCACCGCGCCCGGGGCATGGACGAGCGCTGGCACGCCTTCGCCGAGGGCAACCGGCTCTTCCTGCACCGCAGTTGGACCGGGCACCGCATATACGAGGCCGAGTTCGCGCCCGCGGCGGGGCCGGGCGGCGGGTTCGTCATAGCCTCCGCCCGGGTGGAGACCGACGCGCGGCGGCATCGGCGGGTGTCGGACGCGTACGACGCGGCGATGCTGGAGTGCCTGATCGCCTCGGTTCTCCTGGGCCAGCGCGCGGACGCGCTGCGGGTCGAGGTCGGTACCGAAGAGCGTCCGGCAGTCACGCCGAAGCCGTTCCATGTGCAGCGACAGACCGCGTACGCGCCCGTTGTCGACCCGCATGGAAGTGAAGTGGCCGTAATTGGTGAGGGCCAGGTTCTGCAGCTGAGCCGGTCCGACCGGTTCTCCGTTGAGTTCTGTCATGCGGGCATCCTGCACCTGACGAACGGGCTAGGCGCGGCACTAAATCCGCAGGCGCCCGCGCTACGGCCGCAGACGCCTCACCATCACCGCGAACGTGGGCGAGTCCTCGAACGGCTTCCGCTCCCCGATCTTTCGGTACCCCCACGAAATTCTGGCCGGAGCGATCCGACACCGACCGGCGTAGTCGAGCAGTGACGGCTGCGCCTCTTCCTCTGCTCGCGGTGCGTGGAGCCGTGCCCGCTGTGGATGGCCGGATTCTGCCCCGCACGCCGCGCCTGGCCCAAGTCATTGGCCAGGCAAAGGACGACGGCCGCGCCGTGTTCGCCCTTGCAGGCGGACTCGGGGAGGACACATGCGCGGCGTGGCCGCGGGTGCGATCCTGGGCGGCTCATCAGCTGGAGACGAGGGAGGCGCTGTGATGAACGACGGGAAGCAGTGGCCGGGCCCAGTCCGTGCGCTGGCCGCGCATTTGGCCAGCAAGGGCGAACGTGTCGCCACGGCACGGCAGGTTTCGGACCGTCGCGGCTCAAGAGCGTGGCACGTGACGTCAACCTGCGGCCAGTTCGCGCTGAAAGCCAACGCGGAGGGCCTCTGTTCGGCACGCGACAAGCGCAGCGAATTGAACCGGGAAGTACGCGTCATCGCTGAACTCGGCCGACTCGACGCGATCCCGGTCGACTACTTGGTGGCTTCGGGCACGTGGGACGGTGGCCGATGGCTGGCCGTGAAGTGGGCGCCGGGCGAGCCGATGTGGCACGCCTTCGCGGTTTCCCGGGACAAGGACGTCTCAGACTCGCGGCGTTTCGTCATCACGTGCACACGGTCGATGGCATCGGCTATGGCATCCATGCACCGAGTCCAGTGGGTTCACGCCGACATCCAGCCCACGAACACGCTGGTCACCGAAGACGGATCTGCGACGCTGATCGACTACGCGCTGGCGTGCGGCCCCGTGGTCCAAGGTAGTCCTGATCTCGAAGCCGACCGCTCGCCTTACCTAGGTGCCTTGACACACACCACGGCTCCCGAGATCGCCTCGGCCCTACTGAACACGGCAGAGACCGTGCACGTTCCCGCCACTGCGGCGGCTGACGTGTGGGCACTGGGCGCGACGCTGTTCTGGTGCTGGACCGGTCATCGACCCGTGCCGTACGGCGAACCGGACGGGCCGCGGGCGGGGAAACTGCGAGACATCGCCGAGGGGAATCTCCTGGACGTAGCCGAAGTCCGGCCATGGGCGTTCCCTCGATTCGAGGAGGCCATCACCGCCTGCCTGCATCCCGCACCGGACAAGCGGCCGACAGCCACTGAACTGCTGGACTTCGTCGGAGAGCCGGAGCGATGAAGCCCCGAGCCGAACGCGACTGCTCACAGGTTCAGTTGCGGGCCTCCACCGAGGGCCAGTCGCTCTACACCGGGCTCGGCTTTGCAGTAGTAAGCGACGTGCACATGGCATGGCGCCCACCACTGAAGTCGAGGCGCCAGCGCGGCAGAAACGAACCAACTCGTGAGGAGGAGCCGTGAACCACTCCCAGGGGAAGACCCGTCGGACCAGGAAATCCCTGGGAGAGACGGTCGGGGAATCCTCGGTGGCGTGACGCGGCGGCCGTCAGCCGACGTGCGGCGCGAGAAGCTCAAGTGCCTCTTCCCAGCGGAACTTGTCTCGCCCTCCCCCCGCCTTGGGCTGGTGCGGCTCGTAGCCTCCGATGTGGACGCCCATCGCCCGCAGCCGGTCGAGGCTCTGCCCGTACGCGGGGTGGGCGGCCATGGCCGCGTTCACGTACGGGAGTACGGCGGTGGGGGTGCCGAAGCCGTACGCCTCGCACAGGATGCCGAGGGCGAGCGTGTCGGAGATGCCGGCCGCCCACTTGTTGATCGTGTTGAACGTGGCCGGGGCGACCGCGATGGCGTCGGCGGGTGGCAGCGGGCGCGGATCGCCTGGCACGCGCCAGGCCGAGCGGATCGGGTAACCGGTCTGCGCCTCCACCGCCTCGGCATCGATGAAGCCCAGCGCCTGAGGCGTGGCAACCACGCCGACGTTCCAGTTCCGCTCCTGCGCCGCCATGATCAACGTACCGACGTCGTCCGCGATCCCGGCCGCGCAGACGACGATGTACAGGAAGGGATTCTCGGTCCGGTCGGTCACGCGGGCACTCCCAATCGGCGGCAGAAGTCGTGCAGTTCGGGCAGGGTACGGCGACGGTCCCGAGCAGCCATGTCGGCAACCAGCTCGCGTACTGCCGGGCGGCGGATATCCTGTGCGGCGCAGTGTTCGGCCATGCGCAGGGCCCGGTAGCCGGCAGCGAGCCTGCCCTGCTGACTGTAGGCGCGGGCTGTTTCCACCCACAGGGCAGACCGGCGCTCGGGGACGGGGATACGGCGACACGCCAGAGGTTGGGCGGCCTCCAGCGCAATACCCGCGTCGCCGAAGGCGACAGCCGCGCTGAGCTCGTGCAGCGCGACGTTAGTGGGGCTGAAGTTGGCCCAAGCGTCCGGACGGTCGAGAGCAACGTAGCGGGCGATGTCCCTCGCCTCGGCGAGGAACTCCTCTACGGCGGCACGATCCCTGCCGCTGCTTGCCGCAGTCACCCCGCGCAGCAGGAGCAGCCCGAGAGCAGCGAGATATTGCGGCGCACGCCGGTCATAGGAACCGGCGAACTGGCTCGCTGTGTGCCTCACAAGGGTCACGGCTTGAGTGGTGTGTTTCTCACGGGCCAGTACGTGTGCTTGGACGCGAACACTTGAGGCAAGCACGACCGGGTCTCCCGAGCGTTCGGCCTCGGCCATAGCCGGGACTGTAAGACGTTCGGTGTAACTCCCGATCATGGTAGATGCATCGATGACCAGTGAGAACGTGTCCGAGTCCGGGACCGTCGAGCCCACGAAGGCTGCGTCGGTGAAGGCCGTGGACGACCAGTTGATCGACGAGCTGGTGGGTCGGGCTCAGGCCGAGGGTCTGCAGCTGACCGGCGAGGGCGGGCTGCTGCAGCAGCTGACCAAGCGGCTGCTGGAGTCCGCCCTGGAAGGCGAGATCACCGACCATCTCGGATATGACAAGCATGATGCGGCCGGGAAGAACGGCGGCAATTCCCGCAACGGCAAACGCTCCAAGACCGTCTTGACCGACGTCGGTCCGGTGGAGATAACCGTGCCCCGCGACCGCGGCGGATCCTTCGAACCGAAGATCGTCAAGAAACGGCAGAAGCGCCTGACCGGCGTCGACGAGATGGTCATCTCGCTGGCCGCGAAGGGCCTGACCACCGGCGAGGTCCAGGCCCACCTGGCCGAGGTCTACGGCGCCGACGTCTCCCGCCAGACCATCTCCACCATCACAGACAAAGTCCTCGAGGGCAT